>NZ_JAJNHJ010000002.1:0-127311 GCF_022386965.1 Mammaliicoccus sp. B-M6 | reverse complement strand
GCCACGAAATTAGCATCATGCTAGCAAGTTAAGCGAACACTGACATGATAAATTAGTGGTTAGCTATATTTTTTTACTTTGCAACAGAACCGAAAATAATCTCTTCAATTTATTTTTATATGAATCCTGTGACTCAATGATTGTAATATCTAAAGATTTCAGTTCATCATAGACAATGTTCTTTTCAACATTTTTTATAGCAAATTGATTAAATAAATTCTCTAATTTCTCCCGTTTGATTTCACTACCATAGATTATATTATCATTGATATAGTCAATGAATAATGACAAATTATCACTCATAACAGTCCCAACCCCTTTATTTTGATAGACTAATTATCTTCATCATTGTAAAACAAATTACACCCTTTAAATTTAACTCAACTTAAATATCGACAAATTAAAAAACAATAAAATTACTTGAATATTATTCATAATATATTAACAACTTTATTATACTGCTCTTTATATATAAAATCATTAATAATTAAACAAGCCTTAAAATATTTAACTTTTTTGTGATTATTACACATTATCTTATCTGCTCTTTATCACCATAAAAATAGAAAAAACAAGATTCCTAAAGAATATAGGAATCTTGTTTCAGACTGTGGACAAACTGATTTTTTATCAGTTAGCTTATTTAGAAAGTTTTATTTAAATTACAGTTTCTATTTTTATTAGATCACAATTTTATTTTAGCTCTTGTTCAAGTAATCATTTTTCGCCAAAAACTTTATACTGAATAGCTTCTACATTAAATACTTTGTCAATGAGATCATCTACATCTTTAAATTCAGAATAATTTGCATATGGATCTATAAAATAAAATTGTGGTTCTTTACCGGAAACATTAAATATTCTTAATATTAAATATTTCTGCTTATATTCTTTCATAGCAAACATTTCATTTAGCGACATAAAAAATGGTTCCTCAATACTAGAAGATGTAGATGTTTTAATTTCAATAAATTTTTCTACAGCTTTATCTGTATTTGTTGGATCAAAAGCTACTAAATCATAGCCATGACCGTGTTGAGAGCCTGGATTATCATTTAAAATATTCCTAAACTGTTCTTTCTTATCTTCGTCTATTTTATTATCAATTAGCTCATTAAAGTAATTTAGCGCTAATTTTTCTCCAACTTTACCGGTTAATTTATTCTCTTTATTTGATTTTTCAATTTCTGAATCATTTTTAGTAGTCTTTGATACACCTTTTTTATATTTTGGAATTATTCCTTTAGGTGCTTCCACTTCCTTGAGTGTCTTATCTTTTTGTGCTGTTCTAATTTCTTCAATTTCGCTGTCTTCCTGTATTTCGTCTATGCTATTGACCAAGCTATCATAGGATGTTTTTGTAACTTTTGAAGCTAATTCATTAAATAGTTCTAAAAATTTCTTTAAATCCTCTAGCATATCTTCTTCTGTGAATCCTTCATTCAAATCATAATATTTGAATCTTATTGATCCATGAGAATATCCTGATGGATAATCATTTTTTAAATCATAAGATGAATCTTTATTTTCTGCGTAATAAAATCTTCCAGTATTAAATTCATTTGATGTAATATATTTATTGAGTTCGGAAGATAAAGTTAATGCTCTTTGTTTTGCAGCATTTTTATCCCGCGGAAACATATCACTTATCTTTGACCATCCTTGATTCAAAGATAAGTATATGCCTTCTCCTTCCGGATGAAAAAGATATACCAAATAATATCCATCCTTTGTTTCTTTTGTTATATTCTCATCATATATTGAAATCCAAGGAACTTTACTATAGTTCCCAGTAGCAACCTTCCCTACAACTGAATATTTATCTTCTTTTATATGCACTTTTAACTGCTTGGGTAACTTATCATGGACTAAAGTTTTATATAGATCACCTTTATCCCAATCAGATTTTTTAACTACATTATTGGTACGTTTCTCTTTAATTAATTTAAGGACCTGCATAAAGTTGTCTATCATTTGAAATTCCCTCCTATTATAAAATATATTATGTCTCATTTTCTTCAATATGTACTTATTTATATTTTACCGTAATTTACTATATTTAGTTGCAGAAAGAATTTTCTCAAAGCTAGAACTTTGCTTCACTATAAGTATTCAGTATAAAGAATATTTCGCTATTATTTACTTGAAATGAAAGACTGCGGAGGCTAACTATGTCAAAAATCATGAACCTCATTACTTATGATAAGCTTCCCCACGCATGATTTTGAATGCACGATACACTTGTTCCATCAGGATGACTTTCATCATTTGGTGTGGGAAGGTCATTTTGCTGAATGATAGGGCGTAGTTGCTGCGTTGTAATACTTTTTGATGCAGGCCGTTTGATCCGCCGATGATAAATGTGATGTGTGAATTGCCTCTTGTCATGAGGTTATCGATTTCTTTACTGAGGCCTTCGCTTGTTAACATTTTGCCTTGTATTTCCAAGGTAATAACGTAACTGTCTTGTTTGATTTTAGACATGATTCTGTCCGCTTCTTTTTCCTTCACTATCTCTATATCTTTATCGCTCATATTATCGGGTGCTTTTTCATCTGCTACTTCAATGAGTTCTGTCTTTGTATATGCACCTAAACGTTTATTATATTCATCTACGGCTTGTTTCCAGTATTTCTCTTTTAGTTTACCTACCGTTATGATTGTTATCTTCATTTTTATCCACCTTTATTCATCTTGTTAAAAGTTATCCACATGTTATTAACTTATACACAGTTTTCTTTATTATTATATCAACAATTTTAATTTTTTGTACGTTTTCTAAATATTAAGTCGTTTATTTTTATACATTTTATTATGATTTATCCACGGATTTATATACATTGTGGATAAAACAGTGGATAACTACCTATATTATTCACAGTTCGTGGACATTTGTGTATAACTGTGGGTATATATGTGCACAAACTAAAAAGATATCCCCAACTCAATAATTGGGGATATCTTTTTTAAATGTAGTATATTGGTGTTGCTTTTTCTTTATCTGTATCACATAAAATGACTTCTTTATTTGTATCAATATCATGTTTGTTTAATACTTGTCCAACGCTCATTCTTGCTAAATCTTTCATGTTGTTGTCTTGGCTTAAGTGTGACAGATAGATACGCTTCGTACTTCCTGTTATAACATCACACATTGCATGTGCTGCATCTTCGTTAGATACGTGACCCATGTCGCTTAATATACGTTGTTTCGTCTTCCATGGATATTTGCCCATTCTTAACATATCCACATCATGATTACTTTCGAATACAAATGCATCACTTCCGTGTATCATACCTTTCATGCGGTCTGACACGTAGCCTGTATCTGTAATCATCGTTAACTTTTTATAGTCGTGATTAAAGATATAGAACTGTGGGTCTATTGCGTCATGTGACACGCTAAATGATTCGATATCCATACCTGCTAAAGTCTTAGTTTCATATGGTTCAAAATGGAACTTTTGATCTAGTGGTATGTTTTTATCTTTAGCTTCTATCATTTGCCATGTCTTTTTGTTCGCATAGATAGGAAGTTTATACTTTCTTGCGAGTACACCTAACCCCTTTATGTGATCGATATGTTCGTGGGTTACTAAGATACCTTCTAGGTCGCTGATGTTACGGTCAATTTGTTGAAAGAGACCTTCTATTTTCTTTCCTGTTAAGCCAGCATCGACAAGTAGGCTTCCTTTATCTGATTCTATATAAGTGGCATTTCCTGTACTGCCACTTGCGAGTACGCTCATTGCGATCACAAGTGTTCATCTCCTTTAATTACTGCTTCTCTTACGATTCTTCTAAGACGGTAGATTCTGGTTTAATGGCATCGATATACAATGTCTTCGTATCTGTTTTACCGTCTTTTTCGGTTTTAATTTTGACTTCCCATGACGGTACAAGTACTTGTCCGCCTATTTCTTTAACGACACTGTAGTAGCCTAACCTTACAGACTCTACTTTATCATCTTTTTTAAGGTACGTGTTGTAATACAATGTCTCTAAAGCTGTCTTAGCATCTGCTATTGTACGTTTATTGTTGTTGTCGCCATTACCTGGTTTAAGTTTGTCTAAATACGTTTGTGTATATGACTTAGCTTTACCATTATCCATATCTATGACGATTTGTCCTTTGTTGTTGTTGAGTATTGGTAAATCTTCATAGTTTTGTTCATAGACGACTTTGTTTTTATCTGTGTTGTTCTTTTTATATTCGTAATCTTTACCTTTAAAAGCATCTTTGTTAATAAAGCTCTTTAATGATGATTGTTTACTATCTTTATCTAAATCTGCATTGACGTCTTTATTGATTTTCGTGTCTTTTTCACTTAATGAATAAACACCTTCAAGCTCATCTGAATCGAATGATTTACTACTACCTGTTATGGCTTGCATCTTCTTATCTCGATATTCTGGTAACTGCGGGACGTCTATGCCTTCTTTAGCAAAATTAACATCTGATTGTGCGTTTGATTCTTGAACGATAGAGTTATTTACTTTATTAAAGTAGACAACGACCAATCCTATATTAATGAGAATAAACACAATGATGAAGAGTGACTTAGCATGTTTCCAATCCATTAAGAAAGCCCTCCATTCTCGTACCGTTTCCATTCACCGTCATATTTCACATACCATTTCGGTATAAATTCAATCGTGTCTTGTAAGTTATTAATTTCGTCTTTTGGTAATGATAAATCATAGCCAATTGCTATATTCGTAACTTTGTTAAAATCAATCGAACCATTTGATGCTAGACTAAATCTGACTTCTTCTGATGAAGGCAATTCATCCGCTTCTTTTTTAGACGGTACGGCCACTCCTGTTGTAATAAGACCGCGATTGTATTCATTAATCGTATCTCTACCCCACACCGCTTCTATTGAAGATAACTTATCATCATTAAACACTGGGTAATTATTTAAGAACATTTGATAGTCTATTTTACCAGATTTTTGATCTGTACCAAATAGACGGAATTCATCTGTATAACCTGCATGTTCATTAATAAATTTAAATGAATTTGTAATTGATTTTGTCATATCTTTTTGACGATTTTCATCTTCTGATAAATTCGTATAACGATATGTTTGTTTCGCTTCGTTCACGGTAGAAATCCCCGTATTGTTGTTATAAGTTGAAACGTTATGTTCATTACTACGCGCAATCACCGAATCCCCAAGAATAACATCATTTAATTCAGATACAGATATTTTGTTAGAAACGTAACGGTAAATATTCATATTATCTGCATTCTCTGGTGCATAAATTTGGTAAATTTCATTCGTAGTCATTTCATTTGTAATCATGCCTATATAAGGTTTCAAATCTGGTGCTGCTTCTTTATTTACCTTATCAAATTGCGTGCTTTTAATATTTGTCTGTAGTTTAACAACCTTTTGTTTATTCTCACTTAAAAGATACACAACAGCTTCTTTCGTTGATTTCGTATCTACAAGTATTCGGTCAAAATTAATATTAGGATAATAGTCCATATTCATGCCTAATACTTGGTTTAAGTACATTTCACTCGGGATGCTATCAGGGAAGTCTAAAATCGTATATCTTTCAGATAAATCTTCAAGTTGAACAACTGACTCACTGCTTAGAATATCGACTTTCTTCACTTCTTTACTTAACAATTGGTCAGTAATCTTCTTGATATCTTTCACGTTAGAAGTCCCTTTTACGTCCGTGCCATTTCGATTAATCATTCTAAACGGCATAATCACACTATCAATAGGCTTACTAATTTTAGGTCCAATAGAAGGTGTTTCTGTATTCACATCTGTTTCTAAATCTGTCAGTTCAGGTGTAAATGTCCATACACGGTATGTCATAAACACACTGATAAGTACAAGGATTATGAGGATAGCAGATTTAATCAGTTCTCTATTACGCATCCCAATCACCAAACTCATCTTCCATGACTTCACATGGCAATGTTATATAAATGGATGTACCTTGACCTTCTTTACTGCTCGCCCATATTCTACCTTTATGTGCTTCTACGATTTCTTTAGTGATGGCTAAACCTAAACCTGTACCACCCATTTTACGTGCTCTCGCTTTATCTACTCTGTAGAAACGATCAAATATTTTATCTACTTTATTCACCGGGATACCAATACCATTATCTTTAATTTGTATTGTCATTCGGTTATATAAAGTATTTTGTTTCACATGAAACTCTACACGTTTATGAGATTCTTGTGAGTATTTAATCGCATTTGTAATAACGTTATCAAACACTTGTGTCATCTTATCTGGATCAATTTCAACGAATAAACCTTTAACAGGTATGTCTCTAATAAATGTCACGTTCTTACCTTGTGTCATTTCATGTCTGTTAATGATTTTGTTAATAAACATGTTAAAATCAATCAATTCAGAGTTCATTTGATCACTGGAACTGTCCATTTTAGAAAGTTGTAATAAGTCATTAACAAGACGAATCATACGGTCTGTTTCTTCACGTGTAACATTTAAGAATGTCGGTGCAACTTCAGGATCACGCCAAGCACCTTCTTCTAATGCTTCTATATAACTTCTCATAGATGTTAATGGCGTACGCAATTCATGTGAAACATTCGCAACGAATTCGCGACGTTCATTTTCTAAAATGTGCTGCTCTGTAACGTCATGTAATACGGCAATATAACCATTAATAAAGCCAGTATCTTGGATAATTGTACTGAAGTTAACACGTGCGATAATGCCTTCTTCACTATTAATATCAATAATGAAACTATCATTATTCTCCTGTAAGTCATCTAATGAATAATCATCATCAATATTTAGAATATCTAGTATATGTTTCGCTTCTACATCGGCACGTTCTAGACCTAACATTTTAAGCGCCATTTCATTAATAATACGTACGCGACCGCGTCTATCAGTGGCAAGGACACCATCGCTCATATGCGTGATAACCGAGTCTAGACGACGCTTTTCACTTTCAGTATTCGCTTGTGCTTCTTGTACACGTTTAGATAAGTTGTTAAATGACAGCGCAAGTTCACCGATTTCGTCATTTCCGTATATCTTAACGCGCTGAGTATAGTTACCTTTAGACATTTCTAACGTTTGGTTACGCATGTCTGATATAGGTTTCGTAATGGTTCTCGCAATAAAGAAACCGAGCACGATTGTGATCAATAATGAGATTGCTGTACCGATGATGAAGATTTGATTAATGTTGTTTAACTGTTCGTAAACAGAATCAATATCTGACTCAACATATATATCTCCGACAACTTCACCTTCGTATTCGACAGGTTTATTTTTGATCCATACTCTATTACTATCCGATGAATCATTTTTTAATACGATTTTATCATTAGCTTTTCCTAATGATAACGCCTTTTGAACAGAGCTATCGTTTACTTTTTGATTGACGGTATTTTGATTAGTAGCTTTAGATGTCGCCACAATAATTTGATCTTGATCAATAAACTTAATCTCATCAATTTCAGTTCTATTGGCATAATCATCTAATATACTTTGTATTTCTTTTTGGAAGTTCCGATTTGGATCTTCTGAGTTGTACGTTTTCTTTATGTTGTAATTAATCTGTTTCACGTGCTGTTCAATATTTGTCTTGAAGTTACGTGTCAGTTCTTTCTCAAGACTATTTGTAAAATATAATCCAATGATTTGCATACCAATAATGATTAATAAAACATAAATAACGACAAGTTTAATGTGTAAGGACTGAAACTTCTTTAACCAATTCATAATATCAGCCTACTCTTGTGTTTGTAGGAAATAACCCACACCTCTACGCGTCACAATATATTCTGGGTGTGATGCATCGTCTTCGATTTTTTCACGTAGACGACGTATCGTAACATCAACTGTACGTACATCTCCAAAATAATCATAACCCCATACAGTTTGGAGTAAGTGTTCACGCGTCATAACTTGTCCAATATGTTTTGCTAAATAATGAAACAATTCAAATTCACGGTGTGTCAATTCGATATCGACACCACGTTTTTTAATTGAATATGCATCAGGGTATACCGTAATATCTTTAATGACGATTTCATTTGTTTCTTCGTCTTCTGTTTGTGTTGGTTGAGAATAATGTCTACGTAAGTTTGCTTTCACACGCGCGATTAATTCACGTGTTGAAAAAGGCTTCGTCACATAATCATCTGCACCTAACTCTAACCCTAGAACTTTATCAATTTCTGAGTCTTTAGCTGTTAACATAATGATTGGCATTTCAAATTTCTTACGTACCTCTCTACATACTTCCATACCATCTCTACCAGGTAGCATAATATCTAATAATACGATGTCTGGTTCTTCTGCATATATCAAATCTACTGCGTCATTACCGTCATATGCGCAATAAACATCATAACCTTCTTTTTTTAAATTAAATTCAAGTATATCTGCAATTGGTTTTTCATCATCAACGACTACTATTTTTCTAGCCATACATTTACCTCATTTCTTTTTGAAAATAAGTATCTCTAAGCACACAATTGTGCATGATATCCTATACTATAATTTAACACTATTTGTCTATTAATTCTATTGTTTGACGTTAATCTATGATTGAACAACAAAAAAATGCTTATCGTTATTACGATAAGCATTAAAAGCGGTCCCGACGGGAATCGAACCCGCGATCTCCTGCGTGACAGGCAGGCATGTTAACCGCTACACCACGGGACCTTATGTATAAAATTGAGATGGTGACCCCTACGGGATTCGAACCCGTGTTACCGCCGTGAAAGGGCGGTGTCTTAACCGCTTGACCAAGGGGCCTCTGTTTAACACAAGATTGATTATAGCATGAATAATATACAGAAGACAAGATTTTATTTTAAATTTTTTATATAATAAATATAGAAGTACTAAAAAGGATGATAATATGGAACAAGCACAAGTTATTAGAAAAGGACATCGTAAATTACGTAAAGGAGAAATCCTCAAACGATTCATATTTATCACCATCGGCAGTATATTAATGGGGGTAGGGTTAGAATTATTTTTAGTTCCTAACAATTTACTAGATGGTGGCATTGTCGGTATCGCAATTATTTTGAGTCATCTCACCAATTTAAAGCTTGGATTATTTATCTTTCTACTAAATATTCCGTTTTTCTTTTTAGGATACAAGCAGATTGGTAAGACATTCACGATTTCTACAATTTACGCAATTACAATATTATCTATTACAACAGCCTACTTACATCATTTTGATCCTTTTATTAAAGAAGCGTTTTTAGTAACGATCTTTGGAGGCGCAATTATTGGTTTAGGCGTAGGTCTCGTAATACGATATGGAGGATCTTTAGACGGATCTGAAATCAGTGCTATCTTAATCAGCAGTAAAGCACCATTTTCAGTAGGCGAAATCGTCATGTTGATTAACTTCTTCATATTTACAGCTGCAGGATTTGTATTCAATTGGGAATCAGCGATGTTTTCCGTTATTGCATATTTTATAGCTGCTAAGATGATTGACGTAACCGTTCAAGGATTTGATGAATCAAAAGCCGTATGGATCATCAGCGATACATATAGAGATATCGGAGAAGCCATCAATGACCGACTCGGTAGAGGTGTCACATACCTGAATGGAGAAGGCGCATATACAGGTGAAGATAAAAAAGTCGTATTCTGCGTCATCACACGATTAGAAGAATCCAAACTAAAAGATATCGTAACAGAAATAGACAACACCGCATTCCTATCAATCGGTGACGTGAGCGAAGTAAAAGGCGGACGCTTTAAGAAAAGAGAAATACATTAATAAATCACAGTAATATGCATAAGAATTTATGATTTCAAAGTATAGATAGACGTCTATGATTGCGGACAGTCTTAATTAGGAAGCCTGATTAAGTTAGTTTCTAGAGCGCAGTTGGTAGACAACCTTGAAATGATAAGTTTTTATGCTTTTTTGTTGGGTGGGGTTGAGGGGGGATGGATTGCGGTGCGGTACGGAATAGGTGGAATTTAGTTAGGTTCAGGTCGGGTTGAAGTTTATGGGCGATCTCTTGGCTTTATTCAGGACTTAAGCCATGACTGTACTGAACCCAAAAATCTAAACCTTAATTAGTATATTATTTCAAAGGTTTGTCTCCTGTAATTTTTGGGAGATAAGCCTTTTAATTTTGATTTGATTCTTTCGTTATTATAAAAATTGATATATCGATGAATAGCTTGTTCAAGATCTTGAAAATCTTTAAATTCTTGGCCATAATACATTTCTTGTTTAAGTAACCCAAAAAAGTTTTCCATAACTGAATTATCTAGACAATTACCTTTTCTAGACATACTTTGAAATATCTTATGTTCTTTTAATAAATTAGTGTATTGCGAATGTTGATAATGCCAGCCTTGATCTGAATGAATCGTTAAACGGTGGCCAAGGTTTGGACGACGCTCTATCATTTCTTTTAGTGGATTGATTACTATATCTAATGTAGGACGACTTGAGATTTTAAAGCTTATAATCTCTGAACTATATAAGTCCAGATAAGGTGATAAATATAATTTCTGACCATTCTTTAATTTGAACTCTGTAATATCTGTTACGACTTTTTGAAATGGGAGACTTGTTTTAAATCTACGATTTAATATGTTTTGAGCTACTTTACCAACTTTACCTTTAAAGGAACGATACTTACGACCTCTATGTGTGAACTTTGTACAAGTTAGATTATGTTCTTTCATGATTCTTAGTACTTTTTTATGATTTACAATAATACCTCTATTTCTTAGTGCTTGTGTAACACGACGATAACCATAGGTATGGTTTGATTCATTACATATTTCTTTTATTACTTGAATCAACGATTCATCTTTATTAGGTTTACTAAATTGATTTATCCAATAATAGTATACAGATTTAGCTATTTGAGCGATTTTAAATAAGATGCTTAATCTTATATTATATGTTTCATTTAGTTCCTTAATGACCTTTACTATTTCTGATTTTTGCTTCCGTAAATGTCGGTCAAGGCCTGTAACTTTTTTTGATAAGCTATACCTGCCTTTAACGTCTCGACTTCATTTCTAAGTCTTTCAAGTTCTTCACGTTCATTTTCATTTAAAGGTAAATTTTTATTATCTGATTTAGCTCGTTTTTTAGTCATAGTGTGAGATCGTCCCTTTTGTTTATTATCTATATCAAGACGACATTTTTCATCAAACTGACGTTGCCAATTGGCAATGATAATAGGATTAATAATCCTAAAGTGATTCGCGGTATCTTGATAAGACAACATATTTTCTTGTCTAAATTTTAAAACAGATAATTTAAATTCGCTAGTATAAACACTATTTCTAATTTTTTACTTCTAAACTTTTATGATCTTGTGAGTTTACTACTCCTTTAACTCACATCTTCGCCGATCTGCCCCCACAATCTCGTCCGCTTTCTCAACCCAACTCTAAACAATCCTGTCCAACCCTAACCAACTCCAAACCTCATCACCTTATATCAACGCACAACACCCAAACTCAACTCACTCCAAACCACACAACACCTTCCCCCAATATGAAAAAACCAGCAGATACGCTACATATCTGCTGGTTTCTCTTTATTTATTAGTCCCATAGGTTTTCTAATAGGTTTGTTTGGTTTCTATCTGGTCCTACTGAGAAGATAGAAATTTTAACGTTACATAATTCAGAAATGCGTTCTAAATAACGACGTGCGTTATCTGGTAATTCTTCTAATGAACGGCATCCTGTGATGTCTTCTTCCCAACCTGGTAGTTCTTCAAAGATTGGTTTACAACGTTCTAATTCGTTTAAGTTTGCTGGATATTCAGTGATTTCAACACCATCAATTTCGTATGCTGTACAGATTTTAACTGTTTTTAATCCTGTTAATACGTCAATTGAGTTAATTGATAAATCTGTAATACCACTTACACGGCGTGAATGACGTAGAACTACTGAGTCAAACCAACCTACACGACGTGGTCTTCCAGTTGTTGTACCGTATTCACGACCTACTTCACGGATATGGTGACCATCTTCATCAAATAATTCTGTTGGGAATGGACCGTCTCCTACACGAGATGTATAAGCTTTACATACACCAATTACTTTAGATACGTATGTTGGACCAACACCGCCACCTACTGTAACGTTACCTGCAATTGGATTACTTGAAGTAACGAATGGATATGTACCGTGGTCGATATCTAACATCACACCTTGCGCACCTTCGAATAATACTTTTTCATTGTTTACGAAAGCATCATCTAATAATTTAGCTGTGTCTGTTACATAATCTTTCAAACGTTGTCCTGCTGCATAGTAAGTTTCAAAAATTTCTTCAAAAGTGAAACCTTCAGCGTTGAACATTTTTTCGAATAATTCATTTTTATATTCAAGATTTTCTTTTAAGCGTTTTTCAAAAGTTTCTTTATCTAATAAATCAGCCATACGGATACCGATACGTTGTGCTTTATCTACATAAGCTGGACCGATACCTTTTTTAGTTGTACCAATTTTGTTGTCACCGCGTTTTTCTTCTTCTAATTCATCTTGTTTAAGATGGTATGGTAAGATGACTTGCGCACGGTTTGAAATTCTTAAATTGTCAGTTGCAACTCCGCGTTCATTTAAAGCATCTAATTCTTTCAATAAAGCTACTGGATCAACAACTACACCGTTACCGATAACACTTGATTTCTCTTGATAGAAAATACCTGATGGTACTAAATGCAATTTGTAAGTTTCTCCATCAAATTTAATTGTGTGACCTGCATTGTTACCACCTGAAAAACGTGCAATAACGTTTGCATCCTCTGCTAAGAAATCTGTAATTTTACCTTTACCTTCGTCTCCCCATTGCGTCCCAACGACTACGATTGATGACATGTGAGCACCTCCGCTTTTTCTCATTAACCATTAAGTATTCTATCAGTACTATCCTTAAATTGCAAACTAAAAACGAACATTGATTACTAGTGTTAAATTACACTCCTTATTCATGCTGGAATTGCTAAAAAACACCTTAACCACAGTATTTAAAAGGATTATAATCGTTTTATCCATTTTCAAAAACACAAACTTAAGCACATAAGTGTTACTTTACACAAAACAAAAGACGTACATTTTTGCATAATACACAATAAATGTACGTCTTTTATATTAAAAACTTTTTTTATCCAAATTCCATTCCGGCATGTTGATAGTCAATATCGGTGAATTTGTTATATTGTTTCATGAAGTGTAGTTTAACAGTTCCTGTTGGGCCGTTACGTTGTTTAGCGATAATGATTTCAATTTCACCATTCTCGTCTTGTGCACCCGCATCAACCGCTTCTCCATCTTCATCTTCGCCACCTCTTGAGTAATAGTCATCTCTATATAAGAAGGCAACGATATCCGCATCTTGCTCAATCGAACCTGATTCACGAATATCACTCATCATTGGTCTCTTATCTTGTCGTTGTTCAACACCACGAGATAACTGACTTAACGCAATAACGGGACATTCTAATTCTCTTGCGATTGCTTTAAGCATACGAGAGATTTCTGATACTTCTTGTTGTCTATTATCTGAGCTACGAGAACCACTACCTTGAATTAATTGTAAGTAGTCAATCATGATCATATCTAATCCATGTTCTTGTTTGAGCCTACGACATTTAGCACGAATATCCGTAATTCGGATGCCTGGTGTATCATCGATAAATATTTTCGTTCTTGATAGTTTACCTACTGCAACTGTAAACCTGCTCCAGTCTTCCTCGGTCATTGAACCTGTACGCAATCTATTTGAATCGACATTTCCCGTACTACATATCATACGTGTAGCAAGCTGATCGGCACCCATCTCTAAAGAGAAAATACCGACTGAATACAAATCTTGGTGTGTTGCAACTTGTTGTGCGATATTTAATGCGAAGGCAGTCTTACCTACTGATGGACGTGCCGCAATAATGATTAAATCATTTCGGTTAAACCCTGCTGTCATTTGGTCTAAATCTCGATAACCAGTTGGTATACCTGGTGTTTGTCCATTATTTTGATCGAGCTGTTCGGCATTATCAAACACAATACTTAATACATCTTTAATATCTTTGAAGCCTTCCGTACCTCTTGAAGCAGAAATCTCTAAAATTCTCTTTTCTGCATCTCCTAACAATGATTCTAAATCAAGCTCAGGATTATACCCATCTTCAGCAATACTATCCGCCACACGAATGAGTTGGCGTTTCACTGCATGTTTAAACACAATATCTATGTAGAAATGTATGTTTCTTGTTGTTGGGACATTATTTGCTAATTCTGCTAAATAGGCTGGACCGCCCGCTTCTTCTAATAATGATTCTGCTGCTAACTGGTCCATCAATGTAACAGAGTCAATTTCTTTATTCTGTTCATTTAGCATTAACATCGCTCTAAATATGTGTTGATGATTTGCACGATAGAAAGCTTCAGGTATTAATGTTTCACCTGTTGAGTTAATCAGTTCAGGATCAATCAAGATTGCACCGATAACAGATTGTTCAGCCTCTATACTATGGGGCATTTGTTTTGGGTTCATCATATTATCCATACCATCCATACTGATTACTCCTTTCCATTTTTAATAATTTTTATTATAACGCATTAAAATAGGTCGGTAAATCAAATACCGACCATTTTATTGATGCCTTTATTCTTCAACAACATGTACTTTTAATGTACCAGAAACTTTGTTGTGTAGTTTAATTGGTACATTTGTATAACCTAAACTGTGAATACCATTTGGTAAGTCCATTTTACGTTTATCAACTTTGATTTTGTGTTGTTTATCTAATGCTTGCGTAATTTGTTTCGTACTTACTGATCCGAATAATTTACCGCCTTCACCTGTTTTAGCTGGAATTTTAACTTCTAATTCTTTAAGTTTTTCCGCAAGTGCTTTAGCATCTTCTATTTCTTGTTGTTTTAATTCTTCTTGACGTTTGTTTTGTTGTTCTAATTGTTTGAGGTTTCCAGGTGTTGCTTCTACAGCATAATTATTTTTGATTAAATAGTTTTGACCATATCCTACTGGTACGTCTTTCACTTCACCTTTTTTACCTTTACCTTTAACATCTTGTGTGAAAATAACTTTCATTATTCTTCCACTCCTTTATCATCTGATTCAACAACCTCAACTAATGCTTCGATTGCTTTTTCTACTGTTGTATTTTTAATTTGTGTTGCAGCATTGGATAAGTGGCCGCCTCCACCGAGTGCTTCCATCGTTAATTGTACGTTTACTTCTCCTAACGAACGGGCAGAAATTCCAATTGTATCTTCTGATCTTCGTGCTACTACATAAGATGCTTCTACACCTTCTAAGCCAAGCAACTCATCTGCTGCTTGTGCAACTGTAACGGGGTGATATGTTTCATGATCTTCACCATGTGCAATTGCGACACCTCCGCGGAATAATTTAACTGTCTTAATTAAGTCTGAACGTTTAATATACGTATCGATATCATCTTTTAAGAAATGCTGACAAAGAATCGTATCTGCACCATGACTTCTTAAAAAGCTCGCAGCATCAAATGTTCTTGATCCTGTTCTTAATGTAAAGTTACGTGTATCCACAATAATACCGGCTAACATAATCGTTGATTCGATTCTCGTTAAACGATGTTCTGTTGGTTGGTATTCTAACAACTCTGTAACAAGCTCAGCTGTCGAACTTGCATAAGGCTCCATATACACAAGTAATGGACTTGAGATAATACTTTCGCCTCGACGATGATGGTCAATAACGACTTTTCTGTTTGCTTTATTAAGCAAGTTCTCATCAATTACAAGTTCAGGTTTATGTGTATCCACGACAACGAGTGTTGTACGTGGTGTCATTTCATGCCAAGCTTCTTCTGATGTAATAAATCTTTCTTTCAAATCAGGCTTCTCGTCTATTTCAGCCATCACACGTTCTAATGTACTATCAATATCCGAATCGTTTAATACAATATATGATTCAAGATTGTTCATCTTCGCAATGCGTGATACACCGATTGCTGCACCGATTGCGTCCATATCTGGTGATTTATGACCCATAATGATCACTTTGTCACCTTCAATTAAGATATCTCGTAACGCATGAGATATCACACGCGCACGTACTCTCGTTCTTTTTTCCATCGGGTCAGTCTTACCGCCGTAGAATCTCACGTTACCATTACTATTTTTAATGGCTACTTGGTCACCACCACGGCCGAGTGCTAAGTCTAAACTCGATTGTGAAAGTTCACCTAGCTCAATTAAGTTCTCACTACCTTCACCAATACCGATACTTAGTGTTAATTGGTGACCGATGTCTCTTGTCTTATCTCTTAAATCATCTAATAAGTTGAACTTCAACGTTTCGATATCTTCTAATATACTCTTGTTTAATAACGCGATAAATTGATCAGCACTATAACGTTTAATAAACAATTGATAACGTGATGACCAGTCATCTATAACGCTTGTAATCAGACTATTGATTTCTGAACGTTGAGAGTCATTCATATTCTGCGTAATTTCATCAAAGTTATCTAAGAAAATAGTTGCTATGATTGGTTTTTCATTCTCATATAATTCATATACACGGGAAGATTCAGTAATATCAAACAGATAAATAGACTGTTCATCTTCAGTATAAGTGACTTTATATTTGTATGATCCTTCTTCAATCTCTACTTCTGAAGTATTTTCTAATCTTTTTAAGATATTTGGAAATACTTCGTTAATTGGTTCGTCTAAAACGTCTCGTTCTAATCGTTTATTAACAAAATTATTAATCCATTCGATATGATTATTTTTGTCTAATAATATGACACCTATTGGTAAGTCACTGACTGCACTTGTTTTACTTTTCGTAATTCTACCGGCTAAACTCCCAATATATAAATCTAATTTCAAAAAGCTCTGTCTAACAAAAAATATGCTTACTGCAATTAGAATTATCGTAGCAACCGTCGAAATAATTGCCCAAAAAATTGAATTAAAAAAACTGAATACGACTAGCACCAAAGCTAATATCATCATAATAATGTACGGAAATATTAGGGCTTTTTTAACAGATTGACGGTTCATAAACTCACCTCAATTTACTTTTTTATACGTTGTTTCAAGTTAAACCAAATGTCCATTAATCCGAATAAGTACGCAAACGGTTTAAATATAAATGCCATTACAAAGATGATGACACCTACTATAATTGGTAATTTTTTAACTTTTACAAATAAATGGAACAACGATAATGCTTGTATAAATATAACCCATTCTAACACAAATTGTAAGTTAGTGACTATGCCATACGCGACGACATTGTCTTGCGTGACAAACAAACTCACAAGTACTGTGATCACAAAAACAAATGCTACACTTCTATTGATTTGCCACATAAATAATGGTCTGAACACTGGTGTTGCGACTTTGAATTTTCTTAAAATCGGAAACGTCACAACTAAATTCACAAGCACTAATAAGAATACCCATAATACTATATACCCAGGAATGCTCGCTTGTAATATTTCTAATGAAACTTGTAATGATTCTTCGATTTCAGTTGTTATATTGCCACCCATTTGGAAATATGACAGTAATACATCATGGTACTGGCTAAAGAACTTGCTTGTTAAAGGTAAGTTTCCCGTAATTTGTAAAATTAACACACTACCTATCGTCAAAATACTCATAAATGTTGTCACTAAGTACAACATACGTTCTTTAGATGTATGCTCAATAAGTAACTGCCCAATAAATACACTCATAAAAATAACAAGTGTCATGGCAGTTAATAAGAATACATGATTAAATAGAACAGTTGCACATAAAGTTATGACAACCGTCACAAAAAAGGACGGTTTAGAGCGATACCAAAGAATCGTTCCTGGTATCGTAATAAATGGTATGATCAATATTGCTAATAATGGTACAAAGTTTATTATAGCGGCACTTAGAACTAGTACAAGTGTTGCTATGATTGTCGCTTTTATATCGACTTTAAAAGACAAATTTTTCACTTCCCAATCTAAATTAAACATCTTTCTCTATTTTACAGATTTTTATCCTTTAAAACAATATAGGTGACTTTTAAGTTGATATCAGCGTGCTTTAAATTTATATAATTTTAAGAAATGATAAACGTTCGGCGCCCAATCTCCAAAATTCAATAAAAATCCATCATGACCAACGTTGTCTTGAACATAGAAATGTCTATGATACTTAAAGAATCGGCCTAAAGCTCTCACTTGGTCATCTGGATATAATAAATCATCCGCAAATCCTAACGTCAATACTTTCGTTTCTAATTGACGTAGACGTTCTTCAACATCATCTCGCCCTCTAGATATGTCATGACTGTCTAATACATCTAACAATGTTAAATAGCAGTCTTTATCGAATGCTTCTTTAAATTTATTGCCTTGATATTTTTGGTAGCTTACAACATCATCTGCAGAGAATCTTGATTCGTAATCTTTACTTGAACGATACGTTAAAAAGCCAAGTTGTCTTGCGATGCTTAAACCGTCTTGTCCGTTCATATGAATAACTTGTCTAGCAATTTCATTAAATGCTCTACTATATGATGAAGTCTTCTCTGTCGCAGCTAATATGACTGCTTTTTTCACTTCAAACGAACCGTCATAAAGCATTTCTAACGTTTGCATTCCACCTAAAGAGCCACCAATTAATACATCTATTTTTTCGTAACCAAATTGTTTCAATCCTAATATGTTTGCTCTCGCAACATCTCTCATCGTCAAATGTTCCGGGAAATTTGGTGTATTTAATCTTGAACTGGATCCATAAGGACTGCCAATTACATTAAATGTTATAAATTGATAATCATTAATTGAAAGGTAACCGCCATCTATAATTTCACGCCACCAACCTGCATGCTCATCATCACCATATGTTAAATGGTTGCCAGTTAACGCATGACAAACTACAACGAGTGGCTGGCCTTTATAACCCACATACTCATATTGAAGTTTTAAGTTATCAATCACTTCACCAGATTCTGTTTCAAAATGTCCAAGATCTACTATGCCTGTTTCTCGAGAAATAATCACATTAAAACCCCCTCTTATTTAAATTGAAAGACTTCTTACTCGTCAAAGAAGTAAGAAGTCCTCATCATCCTTATTATGCGAGTATACTCGTTGGTAGTAGCACCGTATCTGTTATGACCGGTTGCTGAAGTGTCGTCGGGCCAATTCCCTCAACTTCTCTGAATAAGCTTTGCTATGTAATTTATATTAAGAATACTAGAAATGAGCAATTCTTTCAATAAGTTAACGAATGAAATTAAAAGACTAATCTCACAATTGCCATAATAAACATACCGGCTATAACTGTAATCGTTAAACTTCTAAATATGAGCGCTATTAGAATCGTTGGTATCGCGACAATAATGCTCTCAAAATTAAGCGTAAATCCAGCATTGCCTTCTTGATTTAACATGCCTTCTAATATTAATGCCGTAAAGAGACATACCGGCACATATTGTAACCACTTGATCATACTTTCAGGTAAATCCGCTTTTGATAACAATACAAATGGAGAAACACGGATAATCCAAGTTAAAATAAAACAACTTAACGTAATTAAAATTAAATACATCGATATACTCATTTATCAAACACCACCCCTACGATAGAAGCAATAATTGTCGACACAATAATAGATAAATAAGTTGGCATAAATAATGTCAGAATAAGCATGCATACAATCGTTAATAAAATTAAATAAAGATATACTAAGACTTTGCTTTTATGTATCGTTTCAAACTGAGCAATCAATAAAAATATAAACATCGCTGTTAAAGCATAATCGAGACCAAACATTTCAGGTTTAGGTATTAAGTTTCCGACTAAACCGCCAATAATAGATGTCACAATCCATAATAAATAAGCTGAAATATTTAAACCATGCATCCAAGTCGCATTGAGCGATTTCTCTTTCGCATATTTCGTAATCGCAACACCAAATGACTCATCCGTTACAAGTGTACCTATTCCTACATTCGACCAGAAACCATTACCTTTAAATGCTGGTACTAAAGCCAAACTTTGAAGAAACATTCTTGAGTTAACAAAAAATACCGTCAATAGAATTGCTGAAATAGGGGAGTGAATGGCAACTAACGCACATATAATAAATTGAGCAGCACCCGCATAGACAAAAATAGACAACAATGCAATTTCTAAAATAGATAAATCAGATGAAATACCGACAATACCAAAAGCTAATGCAACACTAAAGTACCCAAGCATAGTAGGTATACAGTCTTTCACACCTTGAAGAAACAAACCTTTATTCGTAATACTCGTACTTGTCACAACGTTGCCTCCAAACTACAGTTACAGGTAAGTCTAACGTTTGTCTAACCTCAGTCTTACTTACCTATAAAGAAATTTAATATGTATTAGTTTTATCATACCTATATTACTTTATCAATAACACTTGATTAAATATTCGGAAAATAATTAAATAAAAAACAGCAGAAATTCAATTGAATGAATTTCTACTGTTTGATTATCTATATGAATTATTCACTTAAACCGAATTCTGCACTTGCTTCGAATTTAACATCTCTACCGATCATTACGCCACCAGTTTCTAATGCTTGGTTAAATGATACGCCGTATTTTTCACGGTCGATTTTACCAGTTACTGCGAAACCTGTTACTGTTTCACCGTTTAATGGGTTTTTACTTACGCCGTTGAAATCAACGTCGAATGTTTCTTCGTGTGTTACACCAGCGATTGTTAAATCACCTGTAATTGAATCTTCACTGATTGATTTTGTTTCAAATGTAATATTTGGGTTTTCATCTGCACTAAAGAAGTCAGCTGATTTTAAGTGAGCGTCACGGTCAGCGTTTTTAGTGTTGATTGAATCTGCTTTTATTGTAACTGTTGCTTTTAATGTAGAAAGGTCATTGATATCTCCTGATACTTCTACGTTATAATCTTCAAAAGTACCTTTAACGCGAGATACCATTAAATGTTTTACTGTAAATTCTAAACTACTGTGTGCTTTGTCGAAATTGAAATTTGTCATGTGTCAAAACTCCCTTTATTTATTTTGTATACTTAGTATATCAAATATAAAAAGTATATTCAAGCATTAAATCAAAAAAAAGAGTAACCAGTATATGATTACCCTTTTTGAGAGATTTAACTCATTTATAATTTGATTGTTTTTAAGCCGCCCATAAATGGTACTAATACTTCAGGTACAGTGATTGTACCGTCTTCATTTTGGTAGTTTTCAACGATTGCAGCAAATGTACGACCTACTGCTAAACCACTTCCGTTTAGTGTGTGTACGTATTCTGGTTTCGCATCTTTGTTTCGTTTAAATCTAATATTTGCTCTACGTGCTTGGAAATCTGTCATATTTGAACATGAACTGATTTCTTTATAATCGTTGTAACTTGGTAGCCATACTTCTATATCATATGTTTTAGAGCTTCCAAATCCAATATCTCCAGTACATAAGTTCACAGTTCTGTATGGTAATTCTAAAGCTTGTAAAATATTTTCAGCGTGTTGAGTTAACTCTTCTAGTGCTTTAAATGAATCTTCAGGTCTTTCATATCTCACCATTTCAACTTTGTTAAATTGGTGTAATCT
Organism: Mammaliicoccus sp. B-M6; assembly: GCF_022386965.1. Taxonomy (NCBI): domain Bacteria; kingdom Bacillati; phylum Bacillota; class Bacilli; order Caryophanales; family Staphylococcaceae; genus Mammaliicoccus; species Mammaliicoccus sp. B-M6. The sequence goes on along the minus strand of NZ_JAJNHJ010000002.1, from coordinate 105,699 downwards.
AATTAAACCTCTTGTATCTCTACCTGCTGATCCAGCTTCACTTCTGAAACATGCAGATTGCCCTGTAAATTTAATTGGGAATTGTTCATCTTGTAACACTTCATCACGATAGAAGTTTGTTAAAGGTACTTCAGCTGTTGGAATTGTATATAAGCCTTCTTTTTCTACTTTGAATAAATCTTCCTCAAATTTAGGTAATTGGCTTGTACCAAACATAGAATCTGCGTTTACAAGTTGAGGTACCATCATTTCAGTATAACCATGTTGCGTTGTATGCATCGTTACCATGAAGTTCATAAGTGCTCTTTCAAGTTGTGCTCCTTGACCTGTTAAGAATACGAAGCGTGCACCTGATACTTTAGCAGCTCTTTCAAAGTCTGCCATTTTAAGACTTTCAACTAAGTCCCAATGCGCTTTAGATTCAAAATCAAATTGACGTGGTGTACCCCATTTACGTACTTCTACATTATCATCTTCATCTTTACCAACTGGTGTTTCATCACTAATTAAATTAGGAATTCTTACTAATCTGTACGTAACATCTTCATTTAATTGATTTAAATTTTGATCGATTTCTTTAATTTGATCGCCAACTTGACGCATTTCTAAAATAACATCGTCTGCATTTTCTTTATTGCGTTTCTTCTGCGCAATTTCCCCGCTTACTTTATTACGTCGTGATTTAAGTTCTTCTGTTTGAGCGATGAGTTCACGGCGCTTTTTGTCTAATTCTAAAATTTCATCGATGACCTTTGGATCGTCACCTCTTTTGGCTACTTTATCTTTAACAAATTCCGGTTCAGACCTAATTAATCTAATGTCTAACATAATATTTCCTCCCTCTTATACTATAATTGTTTAAGAAAAAAGCACCACGTTCCTCGTTGTTACACAAGGGACGTGGTGCTTACGCGTTGCCACCCTATTTAACAGTTATTAAAAACTGCACTCTAAGTCATATAACGGTTTCTACCGATTGTTCTTCTTAAAAGGATAGATTCGTTTAAGTTTCATGACTTGTTTGCACCAACCACAAGCTCTCTATACATGTACGCTTAAATTACTTATTCCTAAACAATATAGTTATTAAATTAACATAAATATATCAAATTGATATCATATTTTCAAGCTATACTTATGATTCAGTCAAAAGACCTGTATTTTCATAGACTTTTTTACCGTTAATGATCACTGTTTCAGCATGGTTTACACCGTAATGATATGGTAAATATTCATGGTTTGGAATATCCCATACGACTACATCAGCTTGATCGCCAACTTCAAGTGTACCTGCTTCTGCATCAATTGCTTTAGCTGCATTAACAGTGACAGCATTCCAAATTTCATTAGGCGTCAGTTTAAGCTTTAATGCCGCAATGCTCATTACAAGTTGAAGGTTGTCCGTCACACAGCTACCTGGATTGAAGTCAGTCGCAATTGCTACTGCACCGTTATGATCAATCATACCTCTTGCATCTGCATATTGATCTTTACCTAAATAGAATGTTGTGCCTGGCAATAGTACGGCTACAGTGTCACTGTCTTTTAACGCTGCCTTATCTTCTTCACTAGAAGCTACGAGATGGTCTGCAGATATTGCACCCTCATCTATCGCTAATCCTAGTCCACCAAGTGGATCGATTTCATCAGCATGAATTTTAACTTTTAAACCTTTATCTTTTGCCGCTTGCATATAACGTCTTGATTCTTCAATTGTGAATACACCTGTTTCACAGAAGATATCCGCGAAGTCAGCTTTATCTTTCACATCGTCTAATAAATCAATCATTTCTTGTAAGAATGTTGCATTGTCTTTCGCATCTTTAGGCACTGCGTGTGGTCCTAAAAATGTATGTTTCATTCGAATCGGTAAATCTTGCGCTAATTGGTGTGCCACATTTAATTGTTTTAATTCAGTTGCTTTATCTAAACCATAACCACTTTTAGCTTCTACAGTTGTCGTACCGAATTGAATCATTCTAATAATTTCTTTTTTAGATTTTTCGTATAGTGTTTCTTCACTTGATTCACGAGTAGCTTCAACCGTACTTAAAATTCCGCCACCTTGTTTCAAGATATCAAGATAACTTACCCCTTGTTGTTTAAGTGCCATTTCATGTTCTCTAGACCCGCCAAATACTAAGTGTGTATGTGCATCTACTAAACCTGGTGATACGACTTTATGAGTGGCATCAATGACTTCTTTAGCTTCAAATTCTTCAGTATGTTCACCTGCATAAACGACTTTACCTTCATTTACGACAACTGTGCCATTCTTGATAATATTTAATTCATTTAATGCTCTTCCTTTAAGAGGTCCGTCAGTCTTCTTCGGCAAAATTAATCCACCTATATTTTGGATGATGATATCATTCATGGTTATCTTTCTCCTTTAACATTGGAATATCTACGTTTCTTTCTTTTGCAGTATCAATTGCAATGTCATACCCTGCATCAGCATGTCTTACTACACCCATACCTGGGTCAGTTGTTAACACTCTGCCTAGTCTTCTCTCAGCACGTTCACTACCGTCTGCTACTACGACCATACCAGCGTGTAATGAGTAACCCATACCTACACCGCCACCATGGTGAACTGAAATCCAAGAACCACCAGCAGCTGTGTTTACAAGTGCATTTAAGATTGCCCAGTCACCTACAGCATCTGATCCATCTTTCATTGATTCTGTTTCTCTGTTTGGTGATGCTACTGAACCTGAATCTAAGTGGTCACGTCCAATAACGATTGGTGCTGAAATTTCACCTTTTCTTACAAGTTCATTTAATGCTAATCCCATTTTTGCACGTTCGCCATATCCAAGCCATGCAATTCTTGAAGGTAAGCCTTGGAAAGCAATTTTTTCACTTGCCATATCTAACCAGCGCATTAATTTTTCATCTTCAGGGAAGAGTTCGCGCATTAATTCGTCTGCTCTTTCAATATCTTTAGGGTCACCACTTAAAGCAGCAAATCTAAATGGTCCTTTACCTTCACAGAATAATGGACGGATATATGCAGGTACGAATCCTGGGAAATCAAATGCATTTTCTAAACCTTCATCAAATGCTACTTGTCTAATATTATTACCATAGTCAAATGCAACAGCACCATTTTTTTGGAATAATAACATTGCTTCTACATGTTTTTTCATAGATGCTGAAGACAATTCTACGTATTTTTTAGGGTCACTTTCACGAAGTTTATCCGCTTCTTCAAGTGAATATCCTTCAGGCACATAACCGTTTAATGGATCATGTGCAGAAGTTTGGTCAGTCACAATATCAATTTTAAATCCTCTATTTAAGATTTCATGATGAATTTCAGCAGCATTACCTACTAAACCAATTGATAAAGGTTTACCCGCTTTTTTAGCTTCTTCTGCTTTTTCTAAAGCTTCATCTAATGAATCTGTCATAACATCACAATATCTTGTTTCGATACGTTTTTCAATTCTAGACGGATCGACGTCTACACAGATAGCGACCCCACCATTCATCGTTACAGCTAATGGTTGCGCACCACCCATACCGCCTAATCCAGCTGTTAACGTAATCGTACCTTCTAATGATCCTCCAAAATGCTGGTTCGCACATTCAGCAAATGTTTCGTAAGTACCTTGAACAATACCTTGAGAACCAATATAGATCCAGCTACCAGCAGTCATTTGACCGTACATCATAAGCCCTTTTTTATCTAATTCATGGAAATGTTCCCAGTTAGCCCATTTAGGTACTAATACAGAGTTTGATAATAATACACGCGGTGCTTCTTCATGTGTTTTGAAAACAGCAACTGGCTTACCAGATTGAACAAGCATCGTTTCATCATTTTCTAATCTTCTTAACGTTTCAACTATCGCGTCGAAACTTTCCCAGTTACGCGCTGCTTTACCAATACCACCATATACAACTAACTTCTCAGGATGTTCCGCAACCTCAGGATCAAGGTTGTTGTATAACATTCTTAGAACCGCTTCTTGCTCCCAACCTTTACACTCAATTTCCAAACCTTTTTTCGCTTTAATCGCTCTAGACATATTTCATTTCCCCTTTACTAAAAAATTAATAAACTAAACGGTATCGCAATTAATAAAGTAAGTGCGACACGGATAAACCAAATCACTACTAACTTCCATATTGGAATTTTGATATCTGTTGCTAAAATACAAGGTACCAAAGCAGAGAAGAATATAATTGCTGAGATACTCGTAATTGCTGTAACGAACTTCACTTCAATTGATGCTTTAACAACTAGAAGTGAAGGTAAGAACATTTCTATAATTGAAATTGTTGAAGCTTTCGCTAACAATGCTTTATCATCTATCGGAAAAATATAGATAAATGGATAAAATATATAACTTAACCAATCAATAATAGGTGTGAAATTAGCTAATACCAAACCTAGAAATCCGATTGAAAGAATAGAAGGTAGTATCGCCATCGTCATCTCTATACCGTCTTTTAAGTTGGTCATGATATTTTTAAATAATGATAATGATTGGTGTGATTGTCTCTTTGCTTCTTCATAAGCTGTTTTTAAATAATTGCCTTGCACTTTTACTTCTTTTTGACCTTCTTGGTTCTGATAATAAGCTTCCGATTCACTTGAAATCGGCGGTAGATGTGCAGAAATTGCAGTCACTGCAAATGTGATCACTAACGCCGACCAGAAGAACAAATTCCACATATCCATTAAATCTAGTGTTCTTGCGACAATAACCATAAATGTTGCTGATACTGTAGAAAACCCAGTCGCAATTATGACCGCTTCTTTCTTGTTATACATATCATCTTTATAAACTCTATTTGTAATCAGTAATCCTAATGAATAACTCCCTACAAATGAAGCTACTGCGTCAACAGCAGACTTACCAGGCGTCTTAAATATCGGTCTCATAACAGGTTGCATAAAGACACCAATAAATTCTAAGAGCCCATAACCAACTAAAAATGATAATGCAATAGCACCTACTGGAATCAATATACTGAGTGGTAACATTAACTTTTCAAATAAGAACGGACCGTAGTTAGGCTCAAATAATAGTTTCGGACCAATTTTAAAGACATACATACACCCAATAATTGCGCCGATAATTTTGACTAATACTAAAATTAAATCTGTAACTGACTTTTTAAAATCCATTCTTATGACAGGTAATATTGCGCCAATCAATATAATGATTAGTGCGTAATAAGCAGTGTATTCACCTAATAATGAACGTATGCCCAAATGTATGTGATCTACTAGTATCGTATTATTTTTACCAATCGTTATAGGTACAAAGAACAATACAATACCTAACAGACTAAATACATAAAATCTCCACATATCCTTACCTTTGTTGTTTTGATGCTGATTTCTCATCACAACACCCCTTTGTTTGTATAATAACTATCTTAAATATTCACAAACTTTCTCTATATCATGATGGAATACTCTATCTTGTGTGATTGAAGGTACGATTGATCTTAGTTCTTCGTATTTTGCTTTTGTCTTCGGTGATAGTTTGTCTACACCTTTAATTTCTACTGCTTGCAGCGCGATAATACATTCTATAGATATAACTCTTCGTACGTTCTGTATAATTTGATACGCATGTCTTGCGCCTATTGTTCCCATTGATACATGGTCTTCTTGGTTTGCAGATGATGGGATTGAATCCACACTTGCTGGATGTGCTAATGTCTTATTCTCTGATACGAGTGATGCTGCTGCGTATTGCATGATCATTGCACCACTTTGTAAGCCTGGCTCAGGACTTAAGAATGCTGGTAATCCGCCATTGAGTTGTGGATTAACTAATCTTTCAAGTCTTCTTTCTGATACATTCGCTAACTCAGCGACACCAATTTTCAAGAAATCTACGGCAAATGCTATTGGTTGTCCATGGAAGTTACCACCTGAGATTACGAGTGTTTCATCATCGTTATCAAATATTAATGGATTATCATTTGCTGCGTTCATTTCTAATTCTAATTTTTCTTTTACATAATTTAATACTTGGAAGCTTGCGCCGTGTATTTGCGGTATACATCTCAATGTATATGCATCTTGTACGCGTACTTCACCTTGTCTAGTTGTTAATTTAGAACCTTCTAACCAATTTCTCATACGCTCTGCTACTTCAACTTGTTCATTAAAGTTTCTGACGATATGCACATGTTCATCATATGCATCTACGATACCGTTTAATGCTTGATGTGTTAATGCAGCAATCCATTCTGCATGATATGCAATATTTTCAGCTTCAATATATGCAATCACACCTTGAGATGTCATCGCTTGTGTACCGTTTATAAGGGCTAATCCTTCTTTCGCTTGTAACGAATGTGGTTCCAATCCTACTTCGTGTAAGACTTCTTTCGCATTTCTAGTTTCACCTTTATAATGGACGTCTCCTTCACCAATTAACGCTAAAGCTAAGTGAGATAATGGTGCTAAATCTCCTGAAGCACCTAACGATCCTTGCTCAGGTATGACAGGAATGATTCTTCTATTAATAAATTCTACTAATAACGAAACAAGTTTTTCTGTAACACCTGAATGGCCTTTTAACATTGTATTTAACCTTAAGACCATCATGATTAATGACACATTATCTGGAAAAGGTTTACCCGTACCACATGAATGAGAACGTATTAAATTGACTTGTAAATCGTTGTATTTTTCTTTTTCTATTAATACATCACTAAATAATCCGAAACCAGTCGTAATACCATAAATCGTTTCTTTATTTTTAATGATTTTTTCTACTGTTTCACGACTTTTTCTGACATTAACTAATGCTTCTTCTGAAATGGATATTTGACCACCTTCTTTCAAAAATTGTTTAATGTCTTGAATTGTTAAATCTTTACCATTCAATACTAAGTTCACTGAAAACACTCCTTTTTAAGACACAAAAAAATACAACAAATCAAAATTTGTTGCACCTTTCTTATATCTAGTATCTAGTAGGTGTTTCTATGTCTTATATATGATTGATACCTAACCCAATTGTTTCATGTTCTTTACCTTTTATAGGCGCTCCGATTGTACCGTACAAACTCACAGCTATCCATTCACCTTCTGCTTTATCTCGGTAAGGATAACCTCTAACTATTGAAAACTTTAAGCCAACCGTTCGCATAATTTCACCAATAGATAATTCACCTCTTGTAATACCATTCACCGCTTCTAAAATCGCATGGTATAACGCGTGTGTTTCTCTATACTGACTTTCCGAAATAATCCCTTGTCTTCTAGCCGCTGTTTCAACAGATGCAATGATTTTATTTAATGACATTGTGCCAATTTTGCCTACAATAAATTGCATATCATGACATTGAGGCATTAATTGCTTTGCCGTTTGCTCATCTGTGATCGTTAATAACGTAGCGTACTTCCCAATTGATATTTGTTCAGTCATGTGAAAGCTCCTATCTCATCTAATAACTAATGTCTATATTTATATTAAGTATACGCTTTCAGAAATTTTCTGACAATACTTTTTAGCACATCCATAACTCAGTGATTGATTAATATATTAGCCTGTTAAAGTAATTTATTTGTTACGTTTTGGAAAATTCTCTGTTCAATTTCAACTTTAAGTGGCATAATAAATCGTACAATTATTTGAAGGTGGGTTAATATGAAGACTATTTCATCTGTCACAATTCCAAAAAGAGAACAAGAATCTCATAAAGGGGATTATGGTAGGATATTATTAATCGGAGGTAACGCTAATTTAGGTGGCGCAATTATTTTAGCAGCGAGGGCATGTGTATTTAGTGGTAGTGGACTTATAACTGTTTCTACACATTCATCCAATTTTGCTGCATTGCATTCAAGATGTCCTGAAGCAATGGTTTCAGATATCACGGATTTAAAAAAGCTTTCTAAATTAATTGAGCAATCGGATTGTATTTTAATAGGTCCAGGTCTCGGTTTAGATTTTAAAGGGAATAACACATTAACATTTCTATTCCAAAATATTCAGCCACACCAAACATTAATTATTGATGGAGATGCTATTACGATTTTAAGTAAGTTAAAGCATACTTTACCTGAATGTGAGATTATCTTTACGCCTCACCAAAAAGAATGGGAAAGACTGAGTAATATCCCGATTGAAGAACAAACATATGAAAACAATAAAGAAGCGGTTGATGCGTTAAATGCAACAGTCGTATTGAAAAAACATGGTACTGAATTATTCTTTAAAGATCATGAATATAAATTATCTATTGGTACACCTGCTATGGCAACAGGTGGAATGGGAGATACGTTAGCAGGAATGATCACAAGTTTCGTTGGACAATTTGATTTAGAAGAAGCGGTTATTAACGCAACGTATATTCACAGTTATATTGGTGAAAAGCTTTCTAAAGATATGTATATCGTACCACCATCAAAACTTATAGATGAAATTCCATATGCTATGAAATCATTCGAAGCTTAAATATTCAAAATAAAAAAGCATATCACGCTACTGATGCTCATCAGTAAGCTTGTGATATGCTTCTTTATATATTATTCTTCGTCGTTATCTTGTTCTTCGATGTCTTCATTTACACGTTCCATGAAGTCTTCTCTTAAATCTTCTTTACCTTCTTGTGCGTCAGTTTCAACAGCTTCAGTTTCTGTTGTTTCTTCTAACACTCCTTCAACAGGTGATTCTGCAATTTCATCTTCGTCTGGCTCAACTTTAGCTACTGTTGCAACATGTTGATTATCACCTAAACGGATTAATCTTACACCTTGAGCACTTCTACCATTTTGAGAGATATCTGCTACGTGTAATCTAATGATGACACCTGAATTTGTAACAATCATTAAGTCTTCGTCACCGTTGACTGTTGTGATACAAACAAGGTTACCATTCTTCTCAGTTAGAGTGGCAGTCTTAATACCTTTACCACCTCTATTAGAGATACGATATTGATCAGCTGACGTACGTTTACCATAACCTTTTTCAGTTACGATAAGTATTTCATCTTGTTGATCTTCATCTGTAACATCTAATCCGATAACTTCATCATCTTCTCTTAATGTAATACCTTTCACACCCGCTGCTGTTCTTCCTAATGGGCGTAATTTAGATTCATCAAAGCGTATTAATGATGCATGTTTCGTACCAATAATGATTTCTTTCGTACCATCTGTCAGTCTAACCGCAATAAGCTCGTCGCCTTCTTTAAAGTTGATCGCGATTTTACCATTTTTGTTAATACGTGAGAAATTAGATAATTTAGAACGTTTAACTGTACCATGTTTAGTAGCAAAGACTAAGTAATCTTCTTCACTTGATAAGTCTTTAACAGCTATCATCGTACTAATCATTTCATCTTTTTCGATTTCTAATGCATTAACGATTGGTAAGCCTTTAGATTGTCTAGACATTTCAGGAATTTCGTAACCTTTAAGTTTGTAGACACGACCTTTATTCGTAAAGAATAAGACGTTATCATGTGTACTTAATGTTACGAGTTGGCTAACAAAGTCATCTTCTATCGTATTCATACCTTGTACACCACGTCCACCTCTATTTTGTGAACGATATGTAGATACTGGTAATCGTTTAATATAGTTGTTATGACTTAATGAAATAACGATTTGTTCTTCTGGGATTAAGTCTTCATCTTCAATTTGATCAAGACCTGCTGCCGTAATTTCTGTACGACGCTCATCACCATATTTATCTCTTATTTCAGTAATTTCTTCTCGAATGATTTCTAGTAATTTTTCTTCATCACGTAAAATCTCTTTTAATTCTTCAATAAGTTTAAGTAAATCTTGATATTCTTTTTCGATTTTGTCGCGTTCTAAACCAGTTAAACGACGTAAACGCATATCTAAAATCGCTTGCGCTTGTCTTTCAGAAAGGTTGAAACGATTTTGTAAACCTTCCATCGCTTCTGAGTCACTTTGTGATTCACGAATTAATGTAATGATTTCATCGATATGATCTAATGCGATTCTTAAACCTTCTAGAATATGCGCTCTATCTTGAGCTTTTTTCAAGTTATATTTCGTACGTCTTGTTACGACATCTTTTTGGTGTTCTAAATAATGATATAGAACTGCACGTAAGCCTAATAATTTAGGTTTACCATCGACTAATGCAATCATATTCACACCAAATGATGTTTGTAATGGTGTTTGTTTGTATAGATTGTTAAGAATAACATTAGCATTCGCATCTTTTCTAACTTCTATAACTATACGTACACCGACTTTTAAGCTTGTTTCATCTCTTAAGTCTGTAATACCTTCAATTTTCTTATCGCGTGCTAATTCAGCAATTTTCTCGATTAATCTTGCTTTATTAACTTGGTAAGGTATTTCAGAAATGACGATACGTTCTTTACCATTTTTCATAACTTCGATTTCAGAACGTGCTCTCATTAAGATTGATCCACGACCAGTTTCGTATGCACGTCTAATGCCACTTCTACCCATAATTAAACCAGCTGTTGGGAAGTCAGGACCATGAACGATATCCATTAACTCATTTGTCGTAATTTCTGGGTTATGACTAAGCGCTAATACGCCGTCTATAACTTCATTTAAGTTATGAGGTGGAATATTTGTTGCCATACCAACTGCGATACCTGATGTACCATTCACCAATAAATTAGGGAATCTTGCAGGTAAGACTACCGGCTCTCTTTCGTTACCATCATAGTTGTCTTGAAAATCAATTGTATCTTTATTGATATCTCTTAATAATTCACTTGTAATTTTAGCCATACGTGCTTCTGTATAACGCATTGCAGCAGCACCATCACCATCCATAGAACCAAAGTTCCCTTGGCCATCTACTAATGGATATCTATAACTAAAGTCTTGTGCCATACGTACCATTGCTTCATAAATAGATAAGTCACCGTGTGGGTGATATTTACCCATTACGTCACCAACAATACGTGCAGACTTCTTGTAAGGTTTGTCTGAAGTCATACCTTGATCATTCATACCATATAAAATACGTCTATGAACTGGTTTTAAACCGTCTCTAACATCGGGTAATGCACGAGATACAATTACACTCATTGCATAGTCTAAGAATGATTCTTTCATTTCTTTACTGATGTTACGTTCACTAACTCTTGATTGTGGTATTTCAGCCATTAATCATATCCTCCTTAAATCGTAAATGATGCTTTATATATCTAACGTTGCGTATTCGGCATTTTCTTCAATAAATTGACGACGAAACTCAACAACATCTCCCATAAGCATTTCAAAAGTTTCGTCAGCTTCTATCGCATCTGTTAGTGTTACTTGAAGCATTGAACGATGTTCAGGATTCATTGTTGTTTCCCACAATTGATCAGCATTCATCTCTCCAAGACCTTTATAACGTGCTATAGACAATTTCGGTGTTGAGCTAAGTTCTTCTTTTAATTTATCTAATTCTCTATCGTTAAATACATAATATTTTTTCTTACCTTGTTCTACTTTGTATAAAGGTGGTTGTGCAATGTATACATAACCCGCTTCAATAAGTGGTCTCATAAATCTATAGAAGAATGTTAATAATAACGTTCTAATATGTGCACCATCGACATCGGCATCTGTCATAATAACTAATTTATGATATCTCGCTTTACTAATATCAAACTCTCCACCAATACCTGTTCCTAGACCTGTAATCATGGCACGAATTTCGTTATTACCTAAAATTCTATCTAAACGTGCTTTTTCAACGTTTAAAATCTTACCACGTAACGGTAGAATCGCTTGTGTCTTAGAGTCACGACCTAATTTAGCAGACCCCCCGGCAGAGTCACCCTCAACGATGTATAATTCACATTCTTCAGGTTTCTTACTTGAACAGTCTGCAAGTTTACCAGGTAAGCTTGATACTTCTAATGCTGATTTACGTCTTGTAACTTCTCTCGCTTTTTTAGCGGCAAGACGTGCTCTAGAAGCCATCACACCTTTATCTACAATGATTCTTGCCACGTTTGGATTCTCTAATAAGAAGCGTTCAAAGAGTTCAGAGAATAATTTATCAACGATTTGACGTACTTCTGAGTTACCTAATTTAGTCTTTGTTTGACCTTCGAATTGAGGATCACCGTGTTTAACAGATACAACAGCTGTCATACCTTCACGTACGTCTTCACCAGATAGCTTTTCTTCGCCTTCTTTAAGAAGCTTGTTCTTAATACCATAGCTGTTAATAACACGCGTTAATGCACGTTTAAATCCATCCTCATGCGTACCACCTTCATAAGTATGAATGTTGTTCGCATAAGTTAATAAATTCGTCGCAAAACCATTGTTATATTGAATGGCAATCTCAACTTCTACGTCATCTTTAGTATCATGAATATAGATTGGCTCATCATAAAGTACTTCTTTAGATTTATTTAACATTTCAACATAAGATTTAATACCGCCTTCATAGTGGTATGAATCTTCTTGAATGTTTTCGTCATCTCTTTCATCTCTCAATGAAATTTGGATACCTTTATTTAAGAATGCTAATTCACGAATACGTTTTTGTAATGTTTCATAGTCATATTCAGTTGTTTCAGTAAAGATTTCACCGTCAGCTTTAAAGCGTATTGTTGTACCTGTATGATCTGTGTCACCAATGACTTTCAAATCAAATGCTGGTACACCTCTTTCATACGCTTGATGATAAATTTTATTGTTAAGGTGAACGTAAACTTCTAAATTAGAAGATAGCGCATTTACGACAGATGAACCTACACCATGTAAACCACCAGATACTTTGTATCCGCCACCGCCAAATTTACCACCGGCATGAAGTACTGTTAAGATAACTTCTACAGCAGGACGTCCCATTTTCTCTTGAATATCAACAGGTATACCTCTACCGTTATCTGTTACTTTAATCCAATTGTCCTTTTCTATTACAAGTTCAACATGATCTGCATATCCAGCTAATGCTTCATCGATACTGTTATCTACAATTTCCCAAACGAGATGATGTAATCCTCTTGCAGATGTAGAACCTATATACATACCAGGGCGTTTACGGACTGCCTCTAAACCTTCTAATACTTGTATCTGATCTGCACCATAACTTGAAGCGTTATTTTGTTCTGACACGTATTTCCACCTTCACTTTCATCTACTCAATAATATTGCCTTTAGATACATTAAATACCTTGGCATCTTTCATAATCTCATGCTCTATTCCATCAACAGATGTTGTTGTTACAAACGTTTGTACCTTCTCTTGAATTGTACTTAATAAATGGGTTTGTCGATTATCATCAAGTTCACTTAGCACATCGTCTAACAGTAGAATTGGATATTCACCAACGACTTGATTAATCAACTCAATCTCAGCAAGCTTTATGGATAATGCTGTCGTACGTTGCTGTCCTTGAGAACCATAAATTTGTACATTCATATCATTAACATGAAAACTAATGTCGTCTCTATGCGGTCCAAAGCGTGCACTTCCACGTTCAATCTCTTTATCCATTGAATCATTAAGCAACGAACAAAAAGCCTCTTTCAGTTCAGTTACATCTTGATATGTTTCTGATAGTTTAATATTCGGCTCATATTGAACCTTTAAACTTTCTTTTTCGCTCGTAATGCCTTGATGGATCACTTCGGCAATCTTTTCTAATTCACGAATAAAGTGCGCACGTTTCAAAGTCACATTGGCTGCCGCTTCTGAAAATTGCTCATTGAATACTTCTAACATCGTTCGATCTTTCATTTTCCCAATTTGTAATTGTTTGAGGTAATGATTTTTTTGTTTAAGTAATCTTTGATAACTAGATAAATGATTTAAATAGACCGCAGACATCTGACCGAGTTCCATATCAATAAAACGTCGTCTGATTTGCGGGCTACCTTTTACAATATTTAAATCTTCTGGTGCGAACAACACCACGTTTAAGTGACCAATATACTGCGTTAATCGGCTCTGTTCTAGATGATTAACTCTCGCCTTTTTGCCTTTTTTCGTAATGATTAAAGAAATAGGCATTGAGCCATGACGATAACTTAGTTCACCTTCTATTTTACCATACTCTTCACCAAACTGTATGAGTTCTTTATCATTCGAAGTCCTATGACTTTTAGCCAATGCTAAAGTATAGATAGATTCTAATAAATTCGTCTTACCTTGCGCATTCTCACCAATTAATATATTAACATTGGAATTAAATTCAAGTGTACATTTATCATAATTTCTATAATGAGTTAAAGTAAGTTTCTGTAATATCATAATCTATTCATTGAGATGGTTAATACGAAATTGACCTTCAGAAGGAATTTCGACTAAATCACCATCATGTAATTTTTTGCCACGACGAGTTTCACGTTCACCATTTATTAATACTTCTTCATCTTGGAGGAACCATTTAGCCTGACCACCCGTTCCAATGACGCCTTCATTTTTTAGGAATTGTCCTAAAGTAATATCGTCTTTTACTGAGATATCTTGTACCACTATCTTCACTCCAATCTTAATTAGTCATCTCTATATTATACCTTTTTTTTACCAAAAAATCATGCTTTTACGCACAATTCATTTTAAGATAAATTAATCTTCAAAATATTTATATTCTAAGTGAAAAATTAAGTCCGGAACTTAAACATTATTTTCATAATAAAATCAAAAAAGTATAGCTAACGAACATAGTGAGATACTATGACGCCCTATCCTTACACTTCTCCACAAAAAAGCTGAGACAATGTTCTTTGTCTCAGCCCTTCTAAATATTTATATTGCTTTATCTTTCTTTGTAAAAATTAAAATCAAACTGATTAACAGGAATGCTGTTCCTGCTAAAAATGGAATTGTGATGAATCCAAATACATTGATATATTCTGATGAACATGGAACACCTTGTGTACATGGTTTGATTTCAGCAAATCCTGGTACTTTTTGCTCTAAGTAATGCCATGTGGATATCAATAGTCCAATGATTGATAACGGTAGTGCTATTTTTTTAACATTAAAATCATTTTGGAATGAGCCTATTCCGAGTATTAACACGAGTGGATACATACAGATTCTTTGATACCAGCACATTGTACAAGGAACAAATTGTCGTATCTCACTAAAGTATAAACTACCTAACATAGCTACTAAAGCTATTACCCAGGAAATAAATAGTGCATATTGTTGCTTCAAATATATCACCTATTTTTATTTATTTTTCTTTTCTATCGCTTGATCGATTGCTTTAGAAACTTTGTCGTAATCCATTGGATCTGATAATACTTTACCGTCTACCACAATTGTAGGTGTAACATCTACATCGTATTTATTTGTTAAATCTGAATCATTTTTCATTTGTTTATAAGACTCTGAATTTCTATCTTTCACTAATTTCATGATTTGATCTTTTTTAGATTTATCAATATCTAATCCGTCTACTGCTTTTTGGACTACTTTAAGATCTAACCATTCGTCATCTGTTTCTGCATTATGGTCATCTGGTTGAGCTTCAAATAATGCTCTGTGGAAATCCCAATATGCATCAGGTGCGATTTTATAAACAGCATGTGCTGATGCACCACCAACTTCAGATCCTTCACCGTGGAATGGTGCGTTCACAAATCTATATTCCACTTTGTCTTTATCGATATAATCTTTTTCAATTTGATCCATGTAATTCGTTTCAAATGCTTTACATGCTGGACATTTAAAATCTCCAAATTCAACTATTTGAACTTTAGCTTTGTCTTTTTTATGTGTTGGATTATCTTTTGTATCTTTTGATAAGTCTGTGGCTTTAACAGTTCTATCAAATAGACTATCTTCTTTGTTGTCACTTCCGCTTCCACCAAACACAACAAGCAATACGATACCTACGACAACAACAAGTATTGCTATCATTAAAAACATAATATTACTGTTACTATTTTTATTCGCCATATTAATCCCTCAATCTCTTTTGTTGATAATATAAATTTTATACTATCACTTAAAGAAATTCTATATCATTCACTAAAAATTCATTAAGGTTTTGTGACAAAATGGTGATTAATATTTTCGTAAAAATTATTTAGTAATATTTAATGCATTTTTTAAATTTTTGATAACGCCTTTTTCATAAGTGAGCACACTACCACGATATGTTTTCGCTGCAAACACCAGTAGAATGATACATGTAACAATTGAAATGACAATTCCTAAAAGTAAATGCCATTCAGGTGTTGATTCTGATGTAGTTCTTAATAACATGACCATTGGCGATAACATCGGAATGAAGCTTGTCACTTTTACAAGCATCGTATCCGGGTTTGAAATACTAAATATCGCAATATAGAATGCCGCTAATGAAATAAATGTAACTGGCATCATAGATTGAGCAAGATCTTCTATACGGCTCGTTAACGCACCTAGAATAGCCGCTAATGAAATATAGGATACAACACCCAAAATTAAGTAAACTGCGCCATAAATAATGATTCTCGTCGTCTCAGGGCCATATTCAACGCCAGCTGACTCAAATAATCCTTTCAAATCAAATGCGAATATACTAATTACAATTGCCAGTATGATAAAGAATATTTGTGTAAAGGCTACTGCGATGATTGCAAGAATTTTCGCGGACACATGAATCGACGGTTTCACACTTGTAACAATCATTTCAATCACACGTGTTGTTTTTTCAGTCGCAATTTCTGAACCAATCTGGTTAGCGTAATTGATTGTGATAAAGAATGATAAGAAAATGATGATGTAAACAACTGCTGAGTTTAATGCTTGAACTTTCGGGTCAATATCACTAGATTGTTTTTCATCATTCGTTTTAATTTCTTCTGTCTTCACATCACTCGGTGTATTTAACGTACTTAAATCTTTTTCTGACAGATTTAATTTTTGAGCTGTTAATGATGATTGCATTTGGCTAAGCGTTGATTGTAAAGTCATTTTCTCACTTTCACTGACGTTGCCTTTTTCATAAATTGTGCCATCTACTTTTTCACCGTTCACGTTTACTTGAATTAAACGTTTATACTTTTCGTCTTTAACACCTTTTTTACCTTTTTCGAGTGAAACTTTTTCTACTTTTTCAATATCGTCGTTTTGTTTATATTGCTTTTCTAATACTTTATAGATCATGTCGTTATCTGTTTGTATCGCGACAACTTTACTATCGTTATCAAAGAAATCAATAATTTTGTCGATGTTACTTAATGCAAAGATTAAAATCATAAAAATTGCAGTCATGATGATAAAAGATTTACTTTTCACTTTTTGCATATACGTTAAATTAAATGTCGGCCAGAATTTATTCATGCTTATCACCTACCTTAGCTATAAAGATATCGTTTAGAGATGGTTCAGCAACTTGGAATCGTTTGAGGTAACCTAACTTCGTCACATTTTGATAAATATTTTCTGCATATTTTTCATCAGAAATTGTGATTTTAACGCCTTTTTTAGTCGTTTTAAATGCTTCTACACCTTCAAAGTCTTTTAAGAATCCTAAATCGTAGTCGCCTTCGATAAATACATCTTTCTTACCAAAGTCGTCTTTAACTTGATCAAGAGAACCAGCAACGACTGCTTTACCTTTATTCATAATGCAAATATAGTCACAAAGTTCTTCTACATGTTCCATTCTATGCGAGCTAAATATAATCGTTGTGCCTTGTTCTTTTAAATCTTTAACAGCAGCTTTTAGCAATTCAACATTGACTGGATCAAGTCCACTGAATGGTTCATCAAGAATTAATAATTCGGGTTTATGAATGATTGCTGCAATCAGTTGTACTTTTTGTTGATTACCTTTCGATAATGCTTCGATCTTTTTTTCTTTATTTTCGAATGCATCAAATCGTTTTAACCAATAATCTAATGCTTCGGAAATATCTTTTCTTTTCATGCCTTTTAGTTCAGCTAAATATTGCACTTGCTCCCAAACTTTTAATTTTGGATGCAATCCTCTTTCTTCAGGTAAATAACCAATCGTATTCGTCATACTATAGTCAATTGGCTTATCGTTAAACGTCACAACACCTGTTGTCTTTGGTAATAAACCTAAAATCATACGAAATGTTGTTGTTTTACCTGCACCATTTCCACCTAAAAATCCATACATCGTACCTTTAGGAACTTCCAAATTAACATCATGTACTGCCGTAAAGTCATTGAATTTCTTGGAAACATCTTTAATTAGTAATGTCATAATGTTTACTCCTTTTCTTTGGATTCTAATTCTGAAATATCTATATTCTCATCTTCTTCAAAAATAAATAATTCATCAATAGATACTTCGAACACTTGAGAAAGCTTATGCGCTAATACTAACGTGGGATTGAATTTGTAACGCTCAATAGAATTGATGGTTTGTCTAGACACTTTAACCAATCGAGAGAGTTCACTTTGCGTCATGTTTTTCTGAGTACGATATTCATAAACTTTGTTTTTCAATTCATCACTTCCTGTCAAGTTAACTTTACATTATATAAATTTTTACACTATGTCAAGTAAACTTGACACAAAAAAGCTGAGACCCAAATCGGGTCCCAGCCATGACATGTTTATTAATATGTTCTGATCGGTAAGATAAGTTGTACAACTGTTTCGTCGTCTTTAGGTTTAAGAATAAATGGTCTCATTGTACCAAAGAATTCTACTTGTACTTCATCGTTGTCGATAGCTTTTAATGCATCCATCATGTATTTAGAGTTGAATGAGATTTTTAATGACTCACCTTCAACATTGTCTGTAGATACATCTTCTTTAACTGTACCGATTTCTGGTGAAGTAGATGATAATTCAACTTTACCAACATCTGTAGATAATTTAATGACATTGTTACCACCTTCACGTGCTAATAATGATGCACGGTCTATTGCATGATAGAACTCACTGTTATCTAAGATGATTTTAGTTTCATAGTTCTCTGGGAATAATCTTGTTGTATCTGGATAGTTCCCTTCAAGTAATCTTGAAATAAAGTTAATGTGACCAACTTTAAATAATACTTGGTTACTTGCAAAGAAGATATTGATGTCTTCTTCAGAATCAGAAACGATTTTGTTTAATTCAGATAAAGCTTTACCTGGGATAATCACATTTTTATCATCGATTTCTTCGTCTTCTAATTTTAATTTTCTTAATGCAAGTCTGTGTGAATCTGTTGCAGTACAGATCAGTTCATTGTTTTGAATAAGCCAGTTAACACCTGTTAATACAGGACGTGTTTCTGACGTGGACACTGCGAAGTTCGTTTGTGCGATAATGTTCTTTAATACTTTGATTGGTAATTTAATCGCATCTTCTTCAGATACTTGTGGTAATAATGGATATTGATCTGGATCTAAACCACTTACGTTAAATTCAGAATGTCCTGATGTGATAAGTGTTTTAAATTGATCATTCGTTGATAAATTAACGGTTTTACCTGGTAATTTTTTAACGATATCTACAAAGAATCGTCCTGGAAGTACTACAGAACCTTTTTCTTCAATATCTACAATTTTTTCACCATCAATATTTTGATTTATTGTTATTTCTATCGATATTTCAGAGTCTGATCCTGTTAAGATGATGCCTTTATCTGTCGCATCTATCTTGATTCCTGTAAGTATCGGTAATGTAGTTCTTGGTGAAATTGCTTTTAATGTATCATTCAATTGATTAAGAAAGTAATCTCGTTGAATTGTAAATTTCATAACTTATAAAACTCCTTCCAGTCGTTATATATTTAATTATATATCTTTTAAAATCATAGTAATAGTCATAGGGGCTGTGGATTGGTGGATAACCCGCTTTAAATAGCGATATAAAAGTTATTCACATGTTGATAAACTGTGTATGACTGTGCACAACTTATCCACATTATCCACGGATTTGTTTTTCTAGTTGTTCTAAATCATTTTTAAGTTCTTGATTATTTTCTAAATCTTTTTTAATTTTATCATGTGCATGGATGACAGTTGTATGATCTCGTCCACCAAATTCTTCACCAATTTTAGGTAATGAAAAATCAGTAAGTTCTCTTGATAGATACATAGCGATTTGTCTAGGATATGCAATTGATTTTGTACGTTTCTTAGCAGCAAAGTCTTCGATTCTAACGTTATACATTTTACTAACCGCTTGTTGAATGTCTTGAATCGTGATTTTAGTTGATCTTGGTGATGAAATAATATCTTTAAGCGCTTCTGCTACTAAATCTGTGTTGATCGGTTTATTTCTAAGTTTGGAGTATGCTAATACTCTCGTTAAAGCACCTTCTAATTCACGTATATTAGATTGAATAGAATTAGCGATATAAGTTAAAGCTTCAACAGGTATATCTAAGTTTTCTTCTTCGATTTTCTTTTGTAAAATAGCCATTCTCGTCTCAAAGTCAGGAGGCGTAATATCTACTATTAATCCCCATTCGAAACGTGTTCTTAAACGATCTTCTAAAGTTGGAATTTCTTTAGGCGGACGGTCACTTGAGATGACAATTTGCTTTTTATTTTGATGTAAATCATTAAAAGTATGGAAGAATTCTTCTTGCGTTTGTTCTTTCTTTTGAATGAATTGAATGTCATCTATTAAGAGCACATCGATGTTTCGATACTTGTCTCTAAAGCTTTCCGTATCGTTCATACGTATAGACTTAATAAATTCATTTGTGAATTTTTCGCTTGATGTATATAGAACGTTAGCATTTGGATTTTGTTCAAGCACATAATGACCAATTGCATGCATTAAATGTGTCTTTCCTAAACCGACGCCTCCATATATGAAAAGCGGATTATAAGCATTGGCTGGTTCTTCAGCTACTGCAAGTGAAGCAGCATGCGGGAACTGGTTACCAGGTCCAATAACGAATGTATCAAAAGTGTTATTACTGTTCAGCTGACTATTTGTAACTTCTTCATATGCTTCAGTTTCTTTAGGTTTTTCTGGCTGTTCAGTGAAATCTTCACTTTGTAAATCTTCTTCTGATATAAATTTAACTTGAACTTTGTCTCCAATCACTTCATAGATAAAGTTTGTGACGTGTTCATGATATTTATTGGTTAACCACTCAGCGACAAAAGGACTTTGTGCAACAACTATTGCGCGCTTACTATCAATTTGATGTAAGTAAGTCCCTTTGAACCATGTATTATAACCAGCAGAAGCGATTTGATCTTCAGCAATAGATAACACTTGCTCCCAAATTTCTTCTTTTGAATTCATAAAAGTCCTCTTTCTCATTTAAATTTATTGAGTTATACACATAAAATAAGATTGTTGATAAAGAAAATCACAGGCTGTGAATTATTATCCACAACTTACACACAAACGGTGGATAACTACACTTTATAATTCTCTTGTCCACAATCTTTACACGTAAATATTTATGAAATAATCACAGTAATATCAATGCTTTGTATAACTTATCCACACAATTATACTTTTAAACAAATCGAGTTGTCAAATACCTGTGAATATGTGCAGTTTGATGAGATTATATTGTGAATAAGAATAAATCTTAATCAATTTATCCACAAAAAGTTGGTTATGCATTGTGAATAAGTGGATAACTTAATAAATAGAAGTTGTAAATTTCTTCTTGATTTTTAAAATCTGATTTGTTATAGTTTAGTAGTTATTGAAATTGTGACAAATCACACGTATGGTATAAATAATTTTGAAACTAATCTTCTGATAAATATAAATGAATATCATACAAATGATAATCTAATGTAGAATTAGATGTTAAGAATAATTAATGGAGGTGTTCTTAAATGGTAAAACGTACGTATCAACCAAATAAACGTAAACATAGTAAAGTACACGGTTTCCGTGCACGTATGAGTTCTAAAAACGGCCGTAAAGTGTTAGCTCGCCGTCGTCGTAAAGGTAGAAAAGTATTATCAGCTTAAGATCACTGAAGAGCAGTGGTCTTTTTTTTGTTTTAATTGAAGGAATTGTTTTGTATAATAAACAATAATTAAGTGATGTATTGTGGAGTGGATGTTTGTGGAAAAGGCTTATCGAATAAAGAAAAATAATGATTTTCAAAGAATTTATAAAAAAGGTAAGTCAGTCGCTAATAGACAATTTGTTATTTACACAGCTGAAAATGATCTTGATCACTTTAGATTAGGTATAAGTGTTTCAAAGAAAATGGGTAATGCTGTGACAAGAAATAGAATTAAAAGGTCCATTAGAGAATGTTTTAAGAATCATAAAGAAAATATTATTCCTAAAGACATCATTGTTATCGCTCGAAACCAAGCTGTTGATTTAAAAGTCATCGAAACACAGAAGAGTTTAGAGCATGTATTGAAGATTGCTAAAGTTTTTAATAAACGTATTCCCTAAGTATTGATATATTACTAGGAGGTTGCAGCATGCTTAAATCGCGCTATGAAGGACAATCAGTAGAACAAGCACTACAACAAGGTTTAGAAGATTTGAATGTTCAAGAACAACAAGTAAGAATTGATGTTATTAATGAAGGTAAAAAAGGTATTTTTGGATTTATGAAACAAGATGCACAAATTGAATTAACTGTAATCGATCCAGAACTTAAGCAGTTTGAATCAATTGAAGCATTAAAAAATCGTCACGCGTCGGTCGAAGAGGATAATAGCCCAATAACAGATGAAGTGACACATCAAGAAGACACAATAATAGAAGAAAAAGATATTCAGTCAGAAACAGGTATACGTGAAGATCGCAATCAGAAAAAAGATTCATTAAATGAAGTGGCACAAAACACTTTAGATTATGTACTTAATATCATAAGAGAAATGGATATTGATGTAGATGGTTCATATGAAATTAAGTCTAATACAATTTATATTAATATGACTTCCAACAATGCTGCTTATATAATAGGTAAGCGTGGTCAAATTTTAAACGCCTTACAAATAGTAGGTCAAAATTATATGCATCAATTTGTTAAAGGTTATTATACGCTTATATTAGATATCGAATCGTATAGAGAAAAGCGTAAAGAAACGTTAGAGAAGTTGGCGGTTAATATGGCTAAGAAAGCAACTCAGACAAAGAGACCGGTTAAATTAGAACCTATGCCAAACTTTGAACGTAAAATTATGCATCAAGCAGTCAGTAAAATTGAAAATATCGAAACATACTCTGAAGGAAGAGAACCTCATCGATATTTAGTCATTAAGAATAAATAAAAATAGTCGGAGTGAGTCATCTCGCTCCGCATTTTTTCGAACAATATATTCGAAAAATATTACAAAACCATTTACAATCAATAGAATAGTTATTAATGGTGGAGGAGAATATCATGGATTTAGATACAATTACAAGTATCTCAACGCCTATGGGTGAAGGTGCAATAGCAATCGTACGATTAAGTGGTCCGGATGCCTTAAATATTGCTAATCGTATATATAAAGGTAAAAAACAAATTACTGAAGTAGCATCACATACAATTAATTATGGTCATATTATTGATCCTGAGACTGATGAAGTCGTAGAAGAAGTTATGGTAGCTGTCATGAAAGCACCTAAGACTTTTACGAGAGAAGACATCGTTGAAATAAATTGTCATGGTGGTTTAGTAACGGTTAATCGCGTACTTGAGTTAACGTTATCTAACGGTGCTAGAATGGCAGAACCAGGTGAGTTTACGAAACGAGCATTCTTACACGGACGTATTGACTTGTCTCAAGCAGAAGCGGTTATGGATTTCATCCGTTCTAAGACGGAACGCGCATCGAAGGTAGCCTTAGGTCAGATGGAAGGACGTCTAAGCAGTCTTATTAAAGGCTTAAGACAGTCTATATTAGAAATACTCGCTCAAGTAGAAGTGAATATTGATTATCCTGAATACGATGACGTAGAAGAAGCGACGACTAAATTCTTATTAAAAGAATCAAGGCATATTGAAAATGAAATTGATCAGTTATTAAGAACTGGCCAGCAAGGTAAAATTATGCGAGAAGGTCTATCAACGGTCATTGTTGGGAAACCGAATGTAGGTAAGAGTTCCATGCTTAACAACTTGATTCAAGATAATAAAGCGATTGTTACTGAAGTAGCTGGTACAACAAGAGATGTATTAGAAGAATACGTCAATGTTCGTGGTGTACCATTAAGGTTAGTGGATACTGCAGGAATTCGTGAAACAGAAGACATCGTAGAAAAAATAGGTGTAGAAAGATCGAGAAAAGCTTTATCAGAAGCAGATTTAATTTTATTTGTTCTTAATTATAATGAAGCATTAACGGAAAATGACTATCAGCTATTTGATGTCATTAAAGATGAAGATGTGATTGTAATTATTAACAAAATGGACTTAGAACAAAAGTTAGATATTGATGAATTAAAAGCAATGATAGGTGACCATCCTTTAGTTCAAACTTCTATGGTTGAACAACAAGGTATCGAAGAACTTGAACAGAAGATTTCAGAGTTATTCTTTGGTGGACAAGTACAAGCACAAGATATGACATATGTCTCAAATTCAAGACATATTGCATTATTAAAAGACGCTAAGACATCTATAAATGATGCAATACAATCTGCTGAAGACGGTGTACCTATAGATATCGTACAAATAGATTTAATCAAAACTTGGGAATTGCTCGGTGAAGTAATTGGTGAAGAAGCGAGTGATTCACTAATTGACCAACTGTTTAGTCAATTCTGTCTCGGAAAATAAAAAGGAGGAAAAATTTTGACACAAAAATATGACGTTATTGTTGTCGGCGCTGGACATGCAGGTGTAGAAGCTGGTTTAGCTTCTGCAAGACGTGGTGCAAAAACATTAATGCTTACAATTAACCTTGATAGTGTAGCATTTATGCCATGTAATCCATCAGTTGGTGGTCCAGCTAAAGGGATTGTTGTAAGAGAAATCGATGCACTTGGTGGTCAAATGGCTAAGACAATCGATAAGACACACATTCAAATGCGTATGTTAAACACTGGTAAAGGTCCAGCTGTAAGAGCGTTACGTGCACAAGCAGATAAAGTATTGTATCAAGAAGAAATGAAACGTGTGATTGAAGATGAACCAAATCTTGATATTATGCAAGGTATGGTTGAACGTTTAATTATAGAAGATAATAAAGTTAAAGGTGTAGAAATGGTTATCGGCTCAACTTATGAAGCGGATGCTGTTGTATTAACGACAGGTACATTTTTACGTGGTGAAATTATTTTAGGTAACTTGAAATATTCAAGTGGTCCAAACCACCAAATGCCATCTATTAAATTAGCTGAACACTTGAAAGAATTAGGCTTTGATATCGTGAGATTCAAGACTGGTACACCTCCACGTGTGAATGGTAATACAATAGATTACAGCAAAACAGAAATTCAACCAGGTGATGAAGTAGGGCGTGCATTCAGTTATGAAACGACAGAATACATTTTAGATCAATTACCTTGTTGGTTAACATATACAAATGAACAAACGCATAAAGTAATCGATGACAACTTACATTTATCTGCTATGTACTCAGGTATGATTAAAGGTACAGGTCCAAGATATTGTCCTTCAATTGAAGACAAATTTGTAAGATTCAATGATAAACCAAGACACCAATTGTTCTTAGAGCCAGAAGGACGTAAGACACAAGAAGTATATGTACAAGGTCTATCAACAAGTTTACCTGAACATGTTCAACGTAAAATGTTAGAAACAATTCCAGGTCTTGAAAAAGCAGACATGATGCGTGCAGGTTACGCAATTGAATATGATGCAATTGTACCAACACAATTATGGCCAACACTTGAAACGAAAGTCGTTAAAAACTTATTTACTGCTGGTCAAATCAATGGTACTTCAGGATATGAAGAAGCGGCTGGACAAGGTTTAATGGCAGGTATCAACGCTGCTGGTAAAGTATTAGGTAAAGAAAACGTTATTTTACGTCGTTCAGATGCTTATATTGGTGTGTTAATTGATGATTTAGTTACAAAAGGTACGAACGAACCATATCGTTTATTAACTTCTAGAGCGGAACATCGTCTATTATTAAGACATGATAATGCAGACTTAAGACTGACAGATATCGGTTATGAAATTGGTATGATTTCTGAAGAACGTTACGCTAAATTTAATCAAAAACGTGAAGCAATTTCAGCTGAACAAGAAAGATTAAGAGGTATTCGTATTAAACCGAATGCACATACACAAAGTGTTATCGAAAGTCGCGGTGGAACAGCGCTTAAAGATGGTATATTAGCTTTAGATTTATTACGTAGACCAGAAATGGATTACGCAGCTATTATGGAAATCTTACAAGAAACTTCACCAGTAGATGAAGATGTACAAGAACAAGTAGAAATTCAAACGAAATACGAAGGTTATATCCAAAAATCATTAGCACAAGTTGAAAAAATGAAACGTATGGAAGATAAAAAAATTCCTGAAAATATCGATTATGATGCAATCAATAGTTTAGCGACTGAAGCTCGTCAAAAACTTAAAGAAGTTAAACCACTTGATATTGCACAAGCTTCTCGTATTTCAGGTGTAAACCCTGCAGATATTTCAATTTTACTTGTGTACATTGAACAAGGTAAAATTCAGAAGGTGAACTAACATGAATGAACAAACTTTTATTGATACGTTAAAAGAATCTGGTATAACATTAACAGATAAACAAATTAAGCAATTCGAAACATACTTTGAGATGTTAGTAGAGTGGAACGAAAAAATTAACTTAACAGCAGTTACTGAAAAAGAAGAAGTGTACTTGAAACACTTCTTTGATTCAGTGACACCAAGCTTTTATATAGATTTTAATGAAATTGAAACGATCTGTGATGTAGGAGCAGGCGCTGGATTTCCGAGCATCCCTTTAAAAATCGTATATCCACACTTGCAAATTACAATAGTAGATTCATTAAATAAAAGAATTAAATTTTTAAATGAATTAGCTGCATCATTAGACTTAGATCAAGTAAACTTTGTACATGATAGAGCAGAAACATTCGGTAAATCACAACAGTATCGTGAAAGCTTTGATCTTGTAACTGCAAGAGCAGTAGCACGATTATCTGTATTAAGTGAATTATGTCTACCTTTAGTGGAAAAGGGCGGTCAATTTGTCGCATTAAAAGGCTCACAAGGTAATGAAGAGTTAGAAGATGCACAATTTGCAATTTCTGTATTAGGTGGAGAAGTAAAAACAGTACATGAATTTACGCTACCTCTTGAAGAAAGTATGAGACAGATCATTACGATAGATAAATTAAGACAAACACCTAAGAAGTATCCAAGAAAGCCAGGAACACCAAACAAAGAACCTTTAACAAAATAATTCCTGGGAAATATGTATGAACGAAAGTAGGTATATTGAGATGAAAAAGCCTTTTTCTAAATTATTTGGACTTAAAGACAAAGAATTAGAACACATAGAAGAAGCACGAGCTGAAGGTAATGTGGCAGTCGTATCAACAGAAAGAATAGTGCCAAACCGTTATCAACCGAGAAAAGTATTCGATGAATCTAAAATTAAAGAACTCGCACAATCTATAAAAGAACATGGATTATTACAACCTATTGTTGTTCGTCCAATTGAAGAAGGTATGTATGAAATCATAGCAGGTGAGCGAAGATTTCGTGCAATGAAATATAACGATTTACCAGAAACTGAAGTTATTATTAAACCATTAAATGACAAAGAAACAGCAGCCGTTGCGCTGATTGAAAATATACAAAGAGAAAATTTATCAGCTATAGAAGAAGCGGAAGCCTATAAGAAATTGTTGGATTTAGAAGACATTACACAACATGACTTAGCGGTTAGTATGGGTAAGAGCCAATCATTTATAGCCAATAAATTAAGACTGTTAAAATTATCAGAGCCTATAATTATTTCATTACAAAAAGGTGAAATAACAGAAAGACATGCAAGAGCATTGTTAGGTTTAGATGATGAAGGGCAGCAAGAAGTCTTAACATCCATACAATCTCAGAACTTAAATGTTAAACAAACAGAAGATCGCGTTAAGAAAATACGCGGCTCTGAAAAAGTAAAAGCAAAACAATTTCAATTCGAACAAGACATCACAGAAGCACTTGATACACTCGGGCAAAGCATTAAAAATGTTGAAAAAGAGGGTATTAAAATCAAGCGAATTGATGAAGAACATAAAGACTTCTATGAAATTACAATTAAAGTTTATAAGAAGAAATAATATATAGAGTTTGGGATAATATACTATATCCCAAACTCTTTTTTTATGTTTACATACAGAATTTCTGTAAATTTCCGATATATTATTGTTATTTGTAAAAAACTCATTTATACTTTTCTGTAAACGTTTTCATTTAAAAAGGGGGATTTTAATGATTACATTTTTAGTTTCTATCGTTTTATTAGTTATAGGTTATTTTACATATGGCAAGTATATTGAAAAAATGTTTGGTGTTAAGGATGAACGTCCGACGCCTGCTCATGATCAAAGGGATAATATTGATTTTGTTCCGATGTCGACAAATAAGAACTCATTGATTCAATTGTTAAATATTGCAGGTGTTGGACCGATATTTGGACCGATTATGGGTGCTTTATATGGACCTGTTGCGTTTATTTGGATAGTATTAGGGTCTATATTTGCTGGTGCTGTTCATGATTATTTAACAGGTATGATTTCTATACGTAATAAGGGTGCTCATTTACCTGAATTAGCTGGTAAGTTCTTAGGTAATGTGATGAGACATCTCGTGAACGTCTTTACACTATTACTATTATTGTTAACAGGTACGGTATTTGTTACCAGTCCGGCATTACTATTACATTCTTTAATGGATGGTAGAGTGGCTTTAGGTATTATTGTCTTTGTTATTTTCTTATATTATTTCTTATCTACAGTGTTACCTATCGACAAAATTATTGGTAAAGTTTATCCGATATTTGGTTTCATCTTGATGATTTCTGCAGTAGGCATCTTTGTAAGATTAATTATGACTGGTGCAGAAATTCCTGAACTAACTTTGAAAAATATGCATCCTGATTCGGCGCCTATTTTTCCTTTATTATTCTTTACGATTACTTGTGGTGCTTTATCTGGTTTCCATGCGACACAATCACCGATTATTTCTAGAACGACAAATAATGAGAAAAATGGTCGTAAAATATTTTACGGCATGATGATTGCTGAAGGTATTATTGCGATGATTTGGGCTGCAGCTGCTATGAGTTTATTTGGTGGCTATGGTGGTCTACAAGAAGTGTTAGCGAAAGGTGAAGCGGCGCTTGTAGTGAGTGAGGCATCTACTATGTTATTAGGTTCTGTATTTGGAACATTAGCGATATTAGGTGTTATTGTATTACCAATAACAAGTGGTGATACTTCATTTAGAAGTGCGAGAATGATTTTGGCTGACTACTTTAATTTCGGTCAGAAGAAAGTAATGAATCGCTTCGCAATTGCGATACCGATGTTTGTTATTAGTTTTATTTTAACGAGAGTAGACTTCACAATACTATGGAGATACTTCTCATGGGCAAACCAAACAACAGCTGTTATCGCTCTATGGATAGGCGCTATGTATTTATTACTATCTAAAAAGAATTTCTATGTCGCTTTAATACCTGCTTTATTCATGACGTGGAATATATTCACATATATATTAAGCCAACCAATAGGATTTGGGATGGATTTATCGCTTAGTTATTGGTTATCAGCTGGTTTGACGATTTTATGGTCTATGTATTTCTATTATTTATATCGTAAAAATAGTGAAAATGCGATAGAAATAGATTATCAAATCGGAGGATCACCCGTATCTAAATATTAAACAGTAAAAGCACCTTTCGATCTCCATCGAAAGGTGCTTTTTATATATTTAATATAGGGAAGGTAGTCTGCCATACGATACTCGCTCAAAAATATCATATGGCAGTGCTATTATTTAGGGGTAATAGCAAATGCTCGGACAGGGAATCCGGGTGCATTTTTAGGTTTAGGGCTAATGGCTAATATAACTGAACCACGTGTCGGTAGTTCATCTAATCCGGTTAACAGTTCTATTTGAAAAGTATCTAAACCAAGTACGTATCGTTCACCGACAATGTCATTGTTTTTACGGATGTCTACTGAAGCATCAGTATCAAATGTTTCATGTCCGATTGACTTGATCTTTCTCTCTTCAAACAAGTATTTAAGTGCGTCTAATGACCATCCTGGGAGATGTTCATGACCATCTTTGTCTTTGTTCTCAAATTGCTCTTTATCTGGCCATTTCTTTGACCAGTCACTTCTAAATGCGACAAACGTTCCACTTTCAATTGGTCCATTTTCAGATTCCCATTGAAGGATGTGTTCTTTAGTTAGTCTGAAATCTGAATCTTGGGCTACTTCTTTTGAAAAATCTAACACGATTAAAGGTAAGACTGTTTCTTG
Organism: Mammaliicoccus sp. B-M6; assembly: GCF_022386965.1. Classification (NCBI taxonomy): domain Bacteria; kingdom Bacillati; phylum Bacillota; class Bacilli; order Caryophanales; family Staphylococcaceae; genus Mammaliicoccus; species Mammaliicoccus sp. B-M6. Next base: position 75,418 of record NZ_JAJNHJ010000002.1, on the reverse strand, counting down.
TAAACCGAGTTCATGAAGATATCGTTTATGCTCTACAAAATGTATCGGTGCATCTATATGCGTGCCATATTGTGTAGGAAATTGCCATGATTGGGCAAAGAAACCGTCGTCTTTAACTTTATACAATGTTTTTGTTTCTGCATTTTCAAAAGCTGAAAAATGTGGAGATTCTGAATCAAATGTATGCGTTAAATCTACCCATTTATATTCTTTCAGTTGATTTAGCGTGTTCCATAATGGATATGACATAACATCACCTCATTTATTAGTTAGGTTGTTTAACTGTATTGTCTTGACGTAATTTTTCTACTGAATTAACTAATACAGTTAAAGCTTGTTTTACTTCTTCTTCTTGTCTTGTCTTCAATCCGCAGTCAGGGTTTACCCAGAATAGAGAACGGTCAATTTCTTGAAGTGCTCTATCGATTGCGACTGTAATTTCTTCTTCTGTAGGTATACGAGGGCTATGAATATCATATACACCTAAACCAATACCTAAGTCATATGTGATATCTTCAAAGTCTTTGATTAAGTCACCATGACTTCTTGAAGTTTCGATTGAGATAACATCAGCATCTAATGATTTGATCGCATGGATGATTTGACCAAATTGTGAGTAGCACATATGTGTATGAATTTGTGTTGAATCTTGTACTGAAGAAGTTGATAATCTGAATGAATGTACAGCTTTATTCAAATAATCTTCATGGTATTCAGAACGTAATGGTAAGCCTTCGCGCAATGCAGGTTCGTCTACTTGGATGACTTTAATACCCGCTTCTTCAAGTGCTAGAACTTCTTCATTAATTGCTAATGCGATTTGATCTTGAACTTCGCTACGTGGGATATCTACACGTTCGAATGACCAGTTTAAGATCGTAACTGGACCTGTAAGCATACCTTTAACAGGTTTGTCAGTTAAACTTTGAGCATATAATGTCTCTTTAACTGTTAATGGTGCTGTCCATTTAACATCTCCGTAAATGATTGGTGGCTTAACGGCACGAGAACCATATGATTGAACCCAACCAAACTTAGTTACTAAGAATCCGTTTAGCTTTTCACCGAAGAATTCAACCATGTCATTACGTTCAAATTCACCGTGTACTAATACGTCTAATCCAATTTCTTCTTGAATTTCAATCCAACGTTTAATTTCATTTTGTACGAACTCTTCGTATTTTTCATCTGAAATACGATTGTTTTTCCAATCAGCACGGTATTTACGTACTTCTCTTGATTGAGGGAATGAACCAATCGTTGTTGTTGGTAAGTCTGGTAAATTTAATACTTGATCTTGTAAGACTTTTCTTTCTTTAAATGGTGTAGTACGTTCTGATTTAACTGAATCATAGTCATATTCTAATTGTTTGAATGACTGACTTTCAAAGCGTTCATATTGTGCTTTTAATTCGTTATATAAAGTGTCATCATTTTCGTTAAATAATTGTTTTAAAGCATATAGTTCGTCTAATTTTTCAGTCGCAAAGCTTAAGCCTTCACGAACTGAGTCGTCTAATGTTTCTTCTTCTAAAGTAACTGGTACATGTAATAATGAAGAAGATGGTTGAATCACTAATTCATCTGTATAAGATTGTAATGTTTCGATTAAAGCTTTCTTCTCTTCAATATTAGTAGACCAAACGTTTCTACCATCAACGATACCAGCGAATAAAGCTTTTTCTTTAGGGAATAAGCCATCTTTGATTTGTTGTAAGTTAAATCCATTGTCATGTACAAAGTCTAAACCGAATCCATAGACTGGTAATTGACCAACAAAGTTTAAATCTACACGTTCGAAATATGTTTGTAAGACAAGTTTCGCAGTAGGTGCCGCTTCGTTAAAGAATTCATATGCTTCTTTCGTAATATCTTGAAGATCAGCTGCACCGTCTGTTACGAGAATTGGCTCATCTACTTGGATGTATTCAGCGCCTGCTTCAGTTAATTGCTCGAATACTTCTTTATATAATGGTAAAAGTGTTCTTACTTTTTCATCGAAACTTTGGTCTCCACCTTTAGATAATGCTACGTAGGTAACAGGACCAAGAATAACTGGGTGAGATGTTACACCAACTTCTTTAGAGAAATTGAATTTCTCAAGTAATACATTGTTATTTAATTGAGGTGACACGTTGTCCCATTCAGGTACGATGTAGTGATAGTTTGTGTTGAACCATTTGATTAACGCACTTGCAACATGATCTTTGTTACCACGTGCAATATCGAATAATAAATCGTCATCTACAGGACGTCCTTGGAAACGTTCTGGAATGATGTTAAATAGTAATGATGTATCTAACACGTGATCATATAGTGAGAAATCACCAGTAGGGATATGATCAACGTGATGGTCTTTCTGAATTGTTAAAATTTCTTTGTGTAAATCCTGCAACGTTTGATCTAATTCGGCTTTATCTATTTTTTTAGCCCAGTAACTTTCGATGGCTTTTTTCCATTCTCTTTTCTTACCTAGTCTTGGGAATCCTAAATTTGATGTTTTAATTGTCATAATATTGCCTCCTTGGTTTGTGTTCCAGTTTTTAGTTTTGAATAATTTGCTAATTCAACTGTTAAATCATATTTTAAAAATGGTGTAACTAAGTACAGGCCATTAAAATATTGGTGTACTGCATCAATCAATTGTTTACTCAAATTAATACTGAGTTCTCTTGTTGCATCACTGTCGTCTTTGACTTTTTCAAAGGCGTTTAGCACTGTATCTGATAGTTTAATACCAGGTACTTCGTTGTGTAAGAAGAGTGCGTTATTGTAATTCGTAATTGGCATAATACCAATGAAAATCGGGGCGTCTATATGTTTAGTTGCTTCATATATTTCTTTAACTTTTTCAGGTTCATAAATCGGTTGTGTAATAAAGTATTCCATGCCAGATTCAATCTTTTTTTCTAATCTTTTGACTGCTGGTTCTAGTCGTCTTACATTTGGATTGAATGCACCTGCAACAGAGAAGTTGGTATTGCTTCTCAATGTATCTCCATCGGCGTTTATACCTTGATTGAACTGAGTAATGATTTCAGCTAATCCGCTAGAATTAACGTCGAATACACTTGTTGCGCCTGGGAAATTCCCCACTTTAGAAGGGTCACCCGTAATCGTTAATATGTCATTAATGCCAAGTAACGAAAGTCCCATTAGGTGAGATTGCAAGCCGATTAAGTTTCTATCACGGCAAGCTAAGTGTACGAGTGGTCTAATTTTATACTTTTGTTTAATGATACTTGCTGCGGCAATGTTAGAAATCCTCACGCTCGCTAGTGAATTGTCAGCAAGTGTGACCGCATCTACACCTGCATCTTCAAGTGCTTGTATCCCATCGAAAAATTTATTCGTATCTAAATGTTTAGGTGTATCTAATTCAACAATGACGGTTGGTCTTTGTTGAACAAGCTCTTTAATACTAGGTTCTTCTTTATTTTGCCTTTTGTACTGTTTTGTTTCGATTGGTATAACATTTTTGTGCTTGATAGGCTTTAAATCTTTGACGACATTCTTTATTTTTTTAATATGTTCTGGTGTTGTACCACAACATCCACCTATTAATCTTACGCCTTGGTTAACGAGCTCTTTAGCTGCATCTGAAAAGTAATCTGAGTTGTTATTGTATTTCAAGTCGTTGTCTTCTAAATCCAGCAAACTTGCATTTGGATAACATGAAAGGTAAGCATGATCAGGTAAGTCAATATGTTTAAATGTCTTAATCATATGGTATGGACCGTGATGACAATTTAAACCAACGACATCTGCACCGGCTTTTACTAATGTTTCTAATGCATCTGGTATAGGTGTGCCATTTCTCAAATAATTTGTGTTACTAGCTGTTAGTTGAGCAATAATCGGAATGTCGTATCTTGCTTTTGTATCTTTTAAGACAGCAAGTAATTCTTCTAAATCGTAGTATGTTTCAAATAAAATACCATCTACACCTTCATTAACAAGTGTTTCAATTTGAATCTCTGTGTGATATTGAATGGCTTCAATTGATAAGTTACTCTTTTTGATATTACGAAAACCGCCTACCGTACCTAGAATAAACGTATGATCGTTGCTCGCTCTTTTAGCGATTTGAACAGCTTCACGATGAATTTCTTTTACGCGATGTTCTAAATTAAAATCTTGAAGCTTCTCAAAATTTGCACCGTACGTGTTTGTTTGAATAATATCTGCACCAGCTTCAATATAAGAACGGTGAATTTGTTCTATCTTGTTAGGGTGTGTCAAATTATAACTTTCTGGACAAGTATCCAATCCTTCAGAGTAGAGGATGGTTCCAATTGCTCCGTCAGCTACTAAAATTTGGTTCTTTAACGCTTCTTTTAGACTCATATGTAGCCTCCTTTAATGCCCAATCGATATCTGTGATCAATTCTTTGACATCTTCTAAGCCGACTGACAATCTAAATAATCCGTTAGTGATACCACGTTCAGCTCTCACTTCTTCAGGGATGGCTGCGTGACTCATTGTAGCTGGGTGAGAAAGAATCGTTTCTACACCACCTAAGCTTACAGATACAAGTGGGATATTAAGATGGTCAACAAATGCTTGTGCTTTTGATTCATCTTTAAGTCTGAATCCGAGCACGGCACCGCCATTTTTAGCTTGTCTTAAATGTGTGTCATTTGTGATTGGATAATAGACTGTTTCAATTGCTTCATTATCGATTAAATATCTATAAATTTGTTCTGTATTATAAACAGATTGTTTAAATCTAATTGGTAATGTCTTTAAATGTTTAGCAAGTGTCCAAGAATCATAAACGCTTAATCCTGAACCTGTACCATTCTGAATAAGATAAATTTCATTTTTAAGTTCTGGATCATTCACAACTACTGCGCCAGCTATGAGGTCACTGTGACCGCCTAAGAATTTTGTAGCTGAATGAACGACGATGTCAGCACCTAGTTTCAATGGTGATTGTCCTAACGGTGTCATAAATGTATTATCGACAGCTAATAGTGCGTCGTGTTTACGTGCAATTTGGCTAACACCATCAATATCTGTCACTTTAAAGAGTGGGTTAGAAGGTGTTTCAACATAGATCAGTTTCGTATTTTCTTGAACAGCTTCTTTGATATTTTGTAAGTCTGTTTGATCGACAGTTGTAAATTCTATTTCGAATTTCTTAAGAATTTGCTCTGTTAGTCTGAACGTTCCACCGTAAACATCATCTGGAAGAATCACGTGGTCTCCAGGTTTCAATGTTAAGAAGACAGCTGTTATTGCAGCAATTCCTGAACTAAATGCAAATCCATAATTACCGCCTTCTAAATCTGCTAACTTTTCTTCAAGTAACTTTCTATTAGGGTTACCACTGCGTGCATAATCAAATTCTTGATTGCCACCTAAAGTTTCTTGATGATAAGTGGATGAATAATATAATGGTTGATTGCTTGATAAGTGTTCGTTACCTCTAGTGGAATCCAATATTAAAGACGTTTCTTTTGAATAGCTCATATTGACACTCCTTCTTTTCTTGAATTTTTTAAGGCTTGTAGTATGTCTTCGTAAATATCTTCATAATCTTCTATTCCAATAGATAAACGGAGTAAATATTCATCTATACCGCGTTTATCTTTTTCTTCATCTGCCATATCTACATGTGTTTGTGTATATGGGAATGTGATAAATGTTTCAGTCCCGCCAAGACTTTCAGCAAATATACATAATTTAATATTTTGTAAGAAGCTATCAACGCTATATGCATTGTTTAAACGGATACTTAACATTCCGGTTTGACCTGAGTAAAGGACTTCATCAATGCTTTCAACAGATTGTAGTGATTGTGCTAACTTTTGAGCATTTTCAGTAGAACGGTCAAGTCGTAAATGTAATGTCTTTAAGCCTCTCAGTAATAAATAACTATCGAATGGTGAGAGTGTTGCACCGATCATATTATGAAATTGGCCAAGTACTTCACCTAAGTAATCATCTGATACAGTGACAATGCCTGCTAACACATCATTATGACCACTTATGTACTTTGTAGCAGAATGTAAGACGATGTCAGCACCATCTTTTAATGGTGTTGATAAGTATGGTGTTAAGAATGTGTTATCGATAATCGTTAATATATTTCTTGCTTGTGCAATTTCATATAAAGGATTTAAGTCTACTGAGAACATTAACGGATTTGAAATGGGTTCAATAAAGAATGCGCGTGTATGTTCATTAATCGATGCGTTTACTTCATCAATATTTGAAAAATCAATGTACTTAAATTTGATGTTGTATTGTTTTTCGTAAAATTCAAATAGTCTAAATGTGCCGCCATATAAGTCGAATGACACTAAGATTTCATCATTTGGTTTAAATAAGTTACAAACTAATTGGATACTAGCCATACCGCTTGAAGTTGCAAATGAGTATTTACCACCTTCAAGTTTGGCAAATGCCTCTTCAAAGTTTGAGCGAGTTGGATTTTTCGTTCTTGTATAATCAAAGCCAGTTGAACACCCTAATTTTTCATGTTGATAGGCTGTTGAAAGATAAATTGGGTTTGTAGTTGCCCCGGTATGGTCTTTAGTTAATGAAATTTGAGCGAGTTGAGTAGATTTCATAATAGCCTTCCTCCCTAATGAATTAAAAAATAAAAATAAAAAAAGCTTCCGTCCTTTAAACCCGAAATAAATCGGATGTAAAGGACGAAAGCTTAGCTCGCGGTACCACCTTTGTTCGCAATGACATTACTGACATTACCTCTATAAGTACGAGTCTCTTACAAGAAGATATAATGGCAGTAAAATTGGTGAACAAATTCCAGTACGCCATCATCGCTAAAGAGACTTTAATACTGTATCGCTATAACGGGCGATCCCGTTGACACCTCAATATCGATGCCACCACTCCAAGGCCATTTTCAATCTTTCTTTCAATGTTCCCTTTCAGCAAATGGGAACTCTCTGATGATTGCAGTGTAAGATTTACTTTCCTTTTTATCGTGATTTTATTTGTTTTCGTTGTTGATATATTACACAATACTATGCGTATATTTTTTTGTCAACAACTTTTCTGAATATTTTAATTTATCACTCAACTTTTCTTTTGTGCATATATCTTTCAAAATTGTTATAATCTAATTTGGATGTTTTACGTGAAACATACGAGAATAAATAACGTGGTGATGAAATGAAAGAAAGAAATCAAGCCTTAACAGATAAGATTTCTTATAACCATAGTCATGATAAAATTGTTGAACTTCCTTTAGAAAAATTAAGAAGGAATCCGTATCAACCGAGAGATTATTTTGATGAAGAAGCTTTGAGAGATTTAACGCAGTCGATTTCACAGCATGGTGTGTTACAACCTATCGTCGTAAGAGAAACGATAAAGGGTTACGACATCGTTGTAGGTGAAAGAAGATTTAGAGCAAGTCAATTAGCTAACAAAGATTCAGTACCGGCAATCATAAAAAATTTAACTGATGAAGAAATGTTAGAACTTGCTATTATAGAGAATCTTCAACGTGAAAATTTAAAACCTCTAGAAGAAGCAAAAAGTTATGCAACGATGATGGAAGAACTGAACTTAAAACAACAAGACGTAGCAGATAGATTAGGGAAATCAAGATCATACATTGCAAATGTTTTAAGGTTGCTGAACTTACCACCAAGTGTAAAAAAATTAATCAACGAAGAAAAAATATCGAGTGCACATGGTAGAACATTACTTGGTTTAGATAAGAAACATCAATTAGATCAAGTGGCTAAAAAAGTTGTAAAAGAACATATGAGTGTTAGAGCATTAGAAGAATATATTAAACAGTTAAATGCTCAAGGCCAAGACAAGAAAAAGAAAACGAAACAACCGAAACCTAATTTCTTAGTTAAACATGAATATCGATTAAAAGAAAAATTTGGAACAAATATTGATATTTCTAAGACTAAAAAAGCAGGTAAAATTTCTCTTGAATTTAATTCTGAAGATGAATATAAGAGAATATTAGAATTATTGCTAGATGAATAAGAGGTGTAAAAGTGAATAAGATTATGAACATCATCCATAAATTGATAGACCCGTTTATGGATCCAGAAAATTGGCAGAAGTGGATAGAACAAATATTAATTGGCATATTCTACATTGTATTAGCTTACGTCATTATTAAAGTCCTTCATAAAGTCGTAGAGAAATTCTTTACAACGAAATACGGAACTAAGAGGGTAGGGAAGTCTAACAAGCGCGCTAAAACAATGGTTAACTTACTACAAAATGTTATTTCCTATGTCGTATGGTTTATAGTTGCGACAACCATTTTAAGCAATTTAGGCATAAGAGTTGAAAGTATTATCGCTGGTGCCGGTGTGGTAGGCTTAGCAATTGGTTTCGGTGCACAAACTTTAGTAAAAGATGTCATTACGGGCTTCTTTATTATTTTCGAAAATCAATTTGATGTTGGCGACTATGTAAAAATTAATACAACAGGTACCACTGTTGCGGAAGGTACTGTACAATCAATAGGAATGAGATCTACAAGAATTTTATCATTTGCTGGTGATTTAACGATTCTTCCTAATGGTACAATGAATGAGATCGTAAACTTCTCAATTCACAACGGTATGGCTATCGTAGAAATACCTGTATCTATTAAAGAAGATTTAGATGAAGTTGAAAATAAGTTAAATGAATTTTTACCAACAGTTAAAGAAAGATATGAAATTTTCATTAAAGATCCTGAAATTTTAGGTGTAGAAACTGTGACAGCAGGGGAAGCAACGATTAAAATAGCAGGGGAAACAGAACCAAATGAACATGCATCAGGTGCTAGAATCTTAAGAAGAGAAGTGAAATCATTCTTTGATAAAGAAGGTATTCAAGCGCCAATTCCAACAATGGTTTCTTATAATCCAAATAACATTCAATAATCATCTAATCGGGAGGCAAAAATATGATCAAATCATATGAGTTAAATGATATCGTTGAAATGAAAAAACAACACGCATGTGGGTATAATAGATTTAAAATTATCAGACTTGGTGCAGATGTTAGAATAAAATGTGAAGAATGTTCTCGTAGTATCATGCTACCAAGACAAGAGTTTAATAAAAAAATTAAAAAAATATTAGTAAAAGGACAAGGTGAATAAAATATGGCATTAACAGCTGGCATAGTAGGATTACCAAACGTAGGTAAATCAACATTATTTAACGCAATTACGAAAGCAGGAGCACTTGCAGCGAACTATCCTTTCGCAACAATCGACCCTAATGTAGGGATTGTAGAAGTACCAGACCATCGTTTACAAGAATTAACGAAATTAGTAAAACCTAAGAAAACTGTACCAACAGCATTCGAATTTACAGATATTGCAGGTATTGTTAAAGGTGCATCTAAAGGTGAAGGATTAGGAAATAAATTCTTATCACATATCCGTGAAGTAGATGCGATTTGCCAAGTCGTACGTGCATTTGTTGATGAAAATGTTACACACGTATCAGGAAAAGTAGATCCAATAGATGATATCGAAGTTATTAATATGGAATTAGTATTAGCAGACTTAGAATCAGTTGAAAAACGCTATGAAAGAGTAGCAAAAATGGCAAAACAAAAAGATAAAGATGCCGTAGCAGAAGAAAAAGTATTAGCAAAAATTAAAGAAACATTAGAAAACAATAATCCAGTAAGAAGTTTAGAATTCACACTAGAAGAAAAAGCAATCGTGAAACATTTAAGCTTACTCACTTCTAAACCAATGTTATATGTAGCAAACGTAGCAGAAGACGAAGTAGCAAGCCCAGAAGATAACGAATACGTACAAAAAATCGAAGAATATGCAAGTAACGAAGGTTCACAAGTTATCGTTATTTCAGCAAAAATCGAAGAAGAATTAGCAACATTAGATGACGAAGACCGCGAAATGTTCTTAGAAGATTTAGGCGTAGAAGAAGCAGGATTAGACAAATTAATCCGCGCATCATATAACTTATTAGGATTAGCAACATACTTTACAGCAGGTGAACAAGAAGTAAGAGCTTGGACATTTAAAGAAGGCATGACAGCACCACAATGTGCCGGTATCATCCATACAGACTTCGAAAGAGGCTTTATAAGAGCAGAAACCGTAAGTTATGATGATTTATTAGCAAATAACGGCATGAACGGTGCTAAAGAAGCGGGTAAAGTAAGATTAGAAGGTAAAGAATACCTAATGAAAGACGGAGACGTTGTACACTTTAGATTTAATGTGTAAGATAAAGGCCAGTAGTGTTTATGCACTATTGGCTTTTTCTTTGATATCAATGAGAAAAAGATTGTAAAAAGTAATACTCTATGCTATAATTCTTGATTGTGAGTAATGAAAATTATTCCTTGCTTAATACTGAGTTATTAGGCCGCATAGACCACAAGGAGGTGTAAATTGATGAGAACATATGAAGTAATGTACGTAGTACGTCCAAATATCGAAGACGAAGCTAGAAAAGCTGTCGTTGAGCGTTTTAAAGGAATCTTATCTTCAAACGGTTCAGAAATCATCGAAGAAAAGGATTGGGGTAAACGTCGTTTAGCTTATGAAATCCAAGACTTCACAGAAGGTTTCTACAACATCGTTAGAGTTAAGTCTGAAAATGACGAAGCTATCAGTGAATTTGATCGTTTAGCAAAAATCTCTGATGATATCATTCGTCACATCGTAGTACGCGAAGAAGAAAAATAATTTAACTTATAAAATGGGGGAGATTAAATGATTAATCGTGTTGTATTAGTCGGTCGATTAACTAAAGATCCGGAATACAGAGTAACACCCTCAGGCGTTCAAGTTGCTACTTTTACTTTAGCTATTAATCGTACTTATACGAATCAGCAAGGTGAAAGAGAAGCTGACTTTATCAACTGTGTTGTATTTAGACGTCCCGCAGAGAATGTAAACAATTACTTATCTAAAGGTAGTCTGGCAGGAGTTGAAGGTCGTCTACAATCTCGTAGCTACGAGAACCAAGAAGGTCGTCGTGTTTATGTAACTGAAGTTGTTTGTGACAGTGTTCAATTCCTTGAACCAAAAGGCGCAAATCAACGTCAATCTGGTAATGATAATCAATCATATAACCAAAATAATAACGAATTCCAAAATTATGGACAAGACTTTGGTGGTAACCAACAACAAGGACAAAAAGCACCTTCAAATCAACAGTCAAATAATCAACAATCAAGTAATCCATTTGCAAACGCTAATGGCCCAATTGATATCAGTGATGATGATTTGCCGTTCTAATAGTTGATTGAAACGAATATAAATTGATAAACATTTAACGAGAAGGGAGGAACACAATCATGGCAGGTGGACCAAGAAGAGGTGGTCGTCGTCGTAAAAAAGTTTGTTACTTCACAGCAAACGGTATTACACATATCGACTACAAAGATACAGATTTACTTAAAAAGTTTATCTCAGAAAGAGGTAAAATCTTACCACGTCGTGTAACAGGTACTTCAGCAAAATACCAACGTATGCTTACTGTAGCTATCAAACGTTCACGTCACATGGCTTTATTACCATACGTTAAAGAAGAACAATAAGAATTAGCGTATAATATAACCCTCTAGCAATCAGGCTAGAGGGTTTTTTGTGTTTAGAATTATAGAAAAGTTGTTATTTATAATAACAACGATATTATTGTAAATAATTTGGAATTATTAAAAGCATAAATAGTATAAACATTGCTAGTGCGCTGAAGTAAATAGACGTCTTATTTCTTATATATACTTTAGATATTGTTTCACAAATTAATAATTGAGTTAAAAAGCTAAATACAAACAAGAATAATAAACTAAAGATTAGATTTAATAAATTAATATTTGTTAAATCAATAGACATAATCATAAACATAGCCAGAAATAAAATTATTGTATAAATAAAGTATTGGAAAAGAATGTTTATTTTATCTAATAATCTTCTAATAAATTCAAAGTCAAAGATGTATTTTAGTAAAAATATGTTTACTGAAATAGAGAAAATAAATTGTAAAAATAGCAAAGACGATAAATTATTAAAAAAAGATGCCTTTTGATCCAAGAACGTCGTTATTATAGATAATAATAAAATGAGAAATACGATGAATAAATTTGTTTTTCTATACATAAAAAAAGCTCCAATAAATTAATTGATTTTTACTGCGTTTTGAAAGCTAGCAGGTGCATCTTTCTTATTGTTTATAATATCAATATAATCAAGTATAACATCTTCCCCAATACCTGTAGTGTATACTAAGTATGATTCATTGTAAGATAAAAAAAGAGGCAACCTCTCGGTCAACCTCTTAAAACGGAAAGAACTATTGTTCTTTCATAATAAACAAGAGATAAAAGGTATCTCTTGGAGGCACATGCCTCATTCCTTATACATAATGTTAATTGTTCTTGACGTAATATGTTTAGTTTTATAAAAATTTCGCAATTTTTTCGTGGAGAATGAATGATTCTAGAACACTGATCATAAAAAAAGAGGCGACCGTCAGTAACAGTCAACCTCAAGTACACTCCGCACATATGTACCGCTATTTGAATATAATTTTAATCTATATTTAGATAATTATTAATATTATTGATGAACTTTAATTACCATTATTGAAACCAGAATTAAATATTTCATGAATTCCTTGTTTTAAATCTTCTCCTACAACTATGTCGGACATTTCCTCTAATGTTTTAGACACTTTGCTATTAAACTCCCAGTCATTTGCTGTAATAATAAATACTTTTGAAGCGGGATTATCTTTTATATGATTAACTAATATTTCAATGTTTTTTCCTTTTATTGTTTTTGGATTCACTGGATAATATATTGCAAATTCGCCAAAGTTAGGAGTATTTGCGGTATATAAATTTAACTGTAATGATAAATCATTTAATGTGAAAGTTGTGTTTAATGGTATTTCTTTTGTAAGCATGCCTTGTTCTGTCAGATCTTTGAAAACTTCTTTAGAATGAGCATTTAATGTTCCTTTTGAATATTGGGATTGAGTTTCTATTGCAGCTAAAATAGATAATAATTTTATCTCATGAAACATACCTTTCGTTAACACTATTCGATTATCGCTATTTAAAAAGTTAATAAATTGCTTTTTAAACTCTTGAAATATTTCCATATAATCACTCCAAAAATGTAAGTTTAGTATGTACAGTTTATTATACTATGCAATTGAAATAAATATGTCTCATTTCATTCATTGTAAAAATACAATATAATAATGAGTAATAGAGTCTAAAGGATGTGTTCTTAATGACTATCAAAGAATTAATTGAAAGATATAAAAATAAATTTCCAGATCAACAAGTAACAGAAGAAGAATTTAAATTAATGATGTCCAATATTGGAAATCCTAATGCCAATATTCGTGAAGATAATTTTGATTTAATTGCGCGTTTAATTATAAGTGGGAAATTGGAAGATTATCAAATGCTACAGTTACTTGAGCATTGTGAATTTGTTTTAAGTAGTGTTAACGAAAGTGACACTGAACATCTTGTGCTGGATAGAAGTTTCAGTGCACTTATTATCGGAATCATAGTTGAATATTTAGATGAACATGATCAGTTACCTCAGGATGATTACGAGAAAATTATAAACTTAGCGATTGATTACATGGATAAGGAAACTGATGTTAGAGGATATGTGCAAGGGACAGGATGGATGCATAGTGTTGCGCATGGATCAGATTTACTCACAACTTGTGTTAGATCTAAATATTATTCAGGTGAATGTAATAAAGTGATCTTAAATGTCATCGCTAAAAAACTTTATCAGTTAAATACTGATTTATCTTGTTATATAGATGATGAAGATGAGCGACAAGCATTTATCATTGAAGCATTACTTGAAAAAAGACTAACAGATCAAGAATTGAGTAATTGGGTAAGCAAGTTATTCGTGACAGTTAATCAAACAGATTTAAATCAATCTGAAGAAGCATATTTCAGTTATTTTAGAATAAGGAAAAATATAAAAGGTTTCTTGAAGACATTGTATTTTAGACTAAAATTTAATCAAAAATGTCAGGTAACTCAAGATAAAATAGAAGAAATCCTTAATAAGTTATATTTAGAATTAACACAACAAGGAGAATAAATACGATAATGCAGCTACATTTTATTTCCTGGAAAATGTTTATCGAAAGCAACTTGATAGGGTTAATGTATATGAAGAAGTTGTAGGTATCATTGAATCTGTGAAATAATATGGTCATATCTTAAATATAAATAAAGGATGATGTTTCATGAAGTCGGTTAGTGTATATCATTATGATGCATTTAGTTTAGAAGCGAATAAAGGAAATCCTGCTGGTGTGGTATTAGATAGTGAAGGATTAACAGATGAAGATATGCAAGAAGTTGCGAAACAAATTGGATTTAATGAAACAGCGTTCCCTTTAAAATCAAACCGTGCTGATTTTAGGATACGATATTTTACGCCAGGTCATGAAATGGATTTGTGTGGACATGCTACTATTGGAACAATCGCAGCAATGAAGCAACATGGATTATTAGAAGATAATAATGAATTTACAATAGAGACGAATGCAGGAATTTTACCAATTACTTTAAATGTTGAAAATGATAATATCTATATAACGATGCAACAAGCTAGCCCTCAATTTGAAGCGTTCAATGGATCGAAAGTAGATTTGGCTCATGCTATTGGAATTGATGAGGCAGATATTGTAGAAGAATATCCGATTGTTTACGGTAGTACAGGAGCATGGACATTATTAGTACCTGTTAGGAATCTAGAAGTTTGTAAAAGAATGACTCCTCAAAATAAATTATTTCCAGAAATTTTAAAAGAAAGACCCAACACTTCAATTCATCCTTTCTGTATGGAAACTTACAAAGAAGACTTACATATGCATGCAAGACATTTTTCCTCACCATTTTCAGGGACAACTGAAGATCCAGTTACAGGGACAGCTTCTGGCGTGATGGGCGCATACTATGCTCAATATATAAATACATCTGCTAAATATCCGCTTGAACTAATCGTTGAACAAGGACAAGAAATAGGAAAAGATGGACAAGTGTATGTGCATGTGAATAATATAAACAATCCGCTTAATATTGAAATTACAGGTAGTGCAGTATATGTTAAAGAATTAAAAATCGAATTATAATTATTTAGACTGCCGGAACACTAAAAACCTCTCTAGACAAGGACTAGAGAGGTTTTTTTCTGTAGTAGAGTTCTTGATAATTTCCCCATTCATTATCAAGCTCTGATTTAGTTACAATTTTATAAGGATTAAAAATGGTTTGTCCATTTTTATTTATGAATAAACCATCATCAATTTGATATGCTCCATGTACTACGGTGTTATTATTAAAATAGACAATTACATCCTCATTCTGATTTCCTTCTGAAACTAATTCGTAGTTTAAAGTTTTAAGGTTAGTTAGAAAAGCATCTTCTTTTATCCACTGATGTAAAATATTTTTATCACTTGTAATAGCATAAAGTACTGTTGAAAGACAGTTTGATCCTTGATGTATTGGAAAAGTAGAAACGATTGAACTTAAATGATTGGGTAATTGCAATGTTGAATGATGCGTTACGTGATTATCACAATATATATCTACTCTATTTTGGAAAAAGTGTCTCTGTTTATTTGTTGTTAATTGGTTCCATTTTTGTGAAGTAATGAGATTACCTTCTATGAATAGTGGATTGTTAACTCTTTCTTGTTCTTGAAGTATATAAGCTTTTGAATCTCCATTGAGATTTTCAAACCATCCTTTAGAAGCTTGGATTACATAATTGTAGTCACCTAAATTCCAAAACTCATATAAGTTATTTGTATCAATATTAAATGAACTTGTTGTCTTAAATGAATCTTTAAAAGTGATAACTACATCTTCATTTTCAAAAGGGATATCTTTAACAAAAAACAAATCAAAATTATTAAAATAATTTTCAGACCAATATTTAAGTATTTGTTCAGTTGGATATATTTTCATAACTATACCTCAATTCTAATAACTTAAAATTTATTAAATTTCAGTTTTTCTATAACATGGTCGTGATTTTTATATAGTACGAGATCTGCTCTGTTTTTAGTTGGCAAGATGTTTTTGATTAAATTGACTTCGTTAATATTGTCCCATAGATCTGTTGCTATTTTTAAGGCTTCGTCTTTTGGGATGTCTCGATATTTATAGAAATGTGAGTCTGGCTTTTGGAAGGCTTCTTCTTGAAGTAGTAAGAAGCGGTTAAGATACCATTTCTTCATATTTTCTATTGTTGTGTGTAAGTATATTTTGTAATCAATATAATCACTAACGAGTTCTTCTTCATGTGGACTTACTTGGAAGATGTTCACACCTTCTATAATAAGAATGTCCGGACAGTCTATGTTGTGATATTGGTCTTTAAGACGGTCGTATGTGATATGTGAATACGTGTATGTTGGTATGTTAGGCTCGTTGTTTTTAATTTGTTTTAAGTGACTGATTAATGTTTTTGTATCATAACTTTCAGGAAAACCTTTTTTAGAAAGTAGGTCTTTATCGATGAGTTCTTGTTTAGGCATGATATAACCATCAGTTGTAATTAGATCAACTTTCCAGTCCGCATTATATTCTTGTAGTAAGTTTAAAAGCAGTCTTGAGACAGTGCTTTTCCCTACAGAAACCCCACCTGATATTCCAATAATAAAAGGTGGTGTATTATTTTTGTTATGTAATTTGTTGTTAATGTTAGATGAATAATCTTTATGGAACTTAACTTTGTTTGTCAAAAAATTAATGAGTGGCAAATAGAGTTCATTAATTTCTGAATTTGTTAAGTTATCATTTAAACTGATAATTTCTTCTAAGTTTAAATGACTTGTATCCATATCTAATTTAAAATTTGTGTTTTGCCATTCTTCTTTTGTGAATTTCATAATGAGTTCCTTTACTTAAGAATTTTTCACTTTTTACAGTACTCGTATAGGGTAACATAAATAGTCATGAAAGTGCTTTATTAATTTTGAAAAAGTCTTATATAAGGTAACACATTTAAAATTCTGCTATGACAAGTTTATCTTCAAGGACTTGGTTTACAAAGTTTACGGTTGCTTCTCTTGATATAGGATTATGTCCGAGCTTTTTATTGTTGTATAATATGAACTTTATGTTTGAACTGTTTATTTCATATTTATCTAAGAAACTACAAAATGGATCGAAGTGTCTAGACATATCAGTCTCACATAATCTGTTTTGGATGTAGTAAATTTTAGGCACATATTTTTGTTTGCGGAATAAGCTTGTAATCGATAGTCTCAGTGCGTATTGTTTTTTGATATAATCGCGTGAACGGTTGGGAAATATTTTGTTGTATAATTTTTCGACGTTCACTTTATCGTAACGATCTACGTAACATTGTGGATTGTTCACTACAGCGGTTGTTCCTTTATGTAATGTTGCTAAATACATAGACATAAATCCACCCGCTGATGAACCACAATAGACAACATTTTGCGATTCTATTTGGAGTGCTTGCGTGACTTGTTGTGCAATCTCAGAATAGTCTTTTAAGAAATGACGTTCTTCTCTTCCGACACCCCAACCTATACGTAATTGTTTATAATGGATAGTTCTATCATCTATATATAGACAATTCGCATTGAAATCTTCATGCCATTTACTTCTCATAAAGACAGGCGGTTTACTTTTAGACGGATCAAACGCGCCATTTGAAAATACAACTAATTTATGATTATCTACTTTAAGATTTAATTTGATATAGATGTCTAAATCATCTTTCATGATTTTCACAACTTGATTATTATGCGTCCATAAAAGGTCATTGTTCAAATCTTCGTAATTTAATGTTTCCATGATGTGAAACACTCCTAATGGTTAATATTCATTACAAATACTTAATATAAAATTCAATATAACAAAGTACTCTAGCAATTAACAATTATATAGTGGAAATTTACAAAAACTTAACAAAAAAGAGGCTAGGCATCATGCCCAACCTCTTCTTAAAGGGATTAAATATTAAATAATCTTTGGAAGAATCCTTTTTTCTTAGGTTCTTCTTCAGTTTCTGATTTGATTTCTACTTTTACTTCTTCTTCTTTGTTTTCTGAAGGCGTTGAAGTTTCGTCTACTGTCGTTTCGGGTGCTTTTTCTTCAGTAGATGCTGCTTTGTCAGTCGTTTCTTCTTTAGATGTAGTTGCATCTTCTTCTTTCGCTTCTACTGCTTTATCAGTAGTCGCTTCTGGTTTAACAGCAGTTTCTTTATCTTCTGATTTCACTTCAGTTTGAGATTCTGATTTAGCTGGCTCTTCAGCTGCAGCAACTTTTGTTTCTTCTTTATCTTCTTGTTTGTTCGTTTCAACTGATTCACTAGAAGTCTTATCTTCTGAAACTACTTTAGAACTTTGTGGTTGTTCAGCTTGTTTCGTTTCAACTTTAGTATCATTCTCTTGAGCAGTAGCCTCTGATTGTTGAGGTGCTTGTAATGCTAAAGTTTGTTCTAGTTTCTGTTGTTGAATATGTACTTGTTGCAACATTTCACCAAGCATTTGTCTTTCTCTACGCATATGTTGAACTTCTAATCTTAATTCTTCAATTAAATGTTGTAGTTCAGGTGTTTGATTAGCAGGTTCGTCTTTAACAAGAACTTGTAAAAAGTCTTTCTCTTGTTCAAGTGTTTCGAATGCTTGGTCATAACTATTAGTTTCTTTAACCTTTTGCGCTATTTCTTGGAAAAGTTCAATATCTTCTTCTTGGAAGTCTGTCGCTTCTCTTCCACGATATTCTGTCTTAGAAAGTTGATATCCTCTGTCTTCTAAGTGCTGTACAATTTTTCTAACTTGCTTTTCACTAAGACCTACTTTAGTTGCGAATTCTTTAGTTAACATATTATAAATCATCCTTTATTTGACAGTAATTTAATAGGTAGGGTTGTCTGTCGGCAGACAACCGTCACACTTCCCTTTATACATTACATGTAAATAACAGAAAGTTCAAGTGTTTATTGTATTAATTGTGAAAAGTATTATATGCAAAAAAGAAATATGTTATTATTTAGGAAATTAGAACAATAAAAATTAATATTGGAGCTGTTAGATATGTCTAATAATACTGAGAAAAAAGCTTTTAAACCAATTTGGATTATTGTTAGTTTTGTTGTATTAATTGGAATATTGTTATTACCAACTTCAAATGATTTACCTGTTATGGCAAAATGTGCGCTAGCGATTTTAGCTTTTGCAGTTATTATGTGGGTAACAGAAGCCGTAAGTTATCCTGTATCAGCGGTCATGATTGTTGGCCTGATCGTTGTACTAATTGGATTTAGTCCAGTTCAAAATTTAGGAGATGCGTTAGGCAATCCGTCAGCAAATGGAAAAGCTTTAGAAGGGGATGCGTTACTAGGTACAGGCAATGCATTACAAATGGCTTTAAGCGGATTTTCAGGGTCTGCAGTGGCACTCGTTGCAGCAGCATTATTCTTAGCTACAGCGATGCAAGTAACCAATCTACATAAACGGTTAGCATTACAAGTACTTTCTATTGTAGGAAACAAAACAAATCGAATTGTTATTGGTGCAATTGTCGTTTCTATTATTTTAGCATTCTTTGTACCTTCAGCTACAGCAAGAGCAGGTGCTGTTGTACCCATATTATTAGGTATGATTGCTGCATTTAATACATCTAAGAACAGTAAATTAGCAGCATTATTGATTATTACTGCCGTGCATGCCGTCTCAATATGGAATATAGGTATTAAGACTGCCGCCGCTCAAAATATCGTTGCGATAGGATTTATTAATAAATCAATGGGACAAGATGTGTCTTGGGGTGAGTGGTTCTTATATGCAGCACCATGGGCGATTATCATGTCAGTCGTCTTATACTTTGTGATGATTACTGTCATTAAACCTGAGGAGAAAGAAATAGAAGGTGGAAATGAATTAGTTAAAGCACAATTAAAAGAATTAGGACCAGTTTCAGCAAGAGAGTGGCGACTCATTACGATTTCTGTCTTATTATTATTTTTCTGGTCTACCGAAAAAGTGATCCATCCTATTGATTCATCTTCTATAACAATCATCGCATTAGCAATTATGTTAACACCTAAAATCGGTGTCTTTACTTGGGAAGATGTTGAGAAGAAAATTCCGTGGGGTACAGTTATCGTATTTGGAATTGGTATCTCATTAGGAACAGTATTGTTGGAAACAACAGCGGCACAATGGTTAAGTGATAAAACATTTGGATTGATGGGACTTAATCATATGCCACTAATCGCAACCATTGCACTCATTTCAATATTTAATATTTTAATACATTTAGGATTTGCGAGTGCAACGAGTTTATCTTCAGCCTTAATCCCTGTGTTTATAGCCTTAACACAAACATTAAATTTAGGAGATCAATCAATCGGATTTGTACTTATACAACAATTCGTGATTAGTTTTGGTTTCTTATTGCCAGTTAGTTCACCACAAAATATGCTGGCTTACGGTACAGAAACA
Organism: Mammaliicoccus sp. B-M6; assembly: GCF_022386965.1. Classification (NCBI taxonomy): domain Bacteria; kingdom Bacillati; phylum Bacillota; class Bacilli; order Caryophanales; family Staphylococcaceae; genus Mammaliicoccus; species Mammaliicoccus sp. B-M6. The sequence goes on along the minus strand of NZ_JAJNHJ010000002.1, from coordinate 54,946 downwards.
TTTACCGTTAAAGACTTTATTAAAACAGGTGTACCACTCACAGTTATTGGATACTTATTAATTATCTTGTTCAGCATGACATATTGGAAGTGGATAGGATTGATATAAAGGAGGTTTAAACAGGCTGCTGAGATAAGAAATCATTGAAGTCGTGGCTTAATGTCAGAGTAAAGCCAAGAGATCACTCAAGTCGTCGTGGCTTAACGACTGAATTAAGCCAAGAGATTGCCCAAGTCATGGCTTAACGTCTAAATAAAGCCAAGAGATCGCCTAAGTCATGGCTTAACGACTAAATAAAGCCAAGAGATCGTGTAAGTCATGGCTTAACGACTAAATAAAGCCAAGAGATCATCCAAATCCATCCGAACTACATAAAAAAGCCGTTCAATTCCCAAAAAATTGAACGGCTTCTTCTTTTCTCTATTTAAATTAATTGTCCAATAAATACGGCGATGATGATAATTGGAAGTACAAATTTAACTAAGAAATACCATGTATTCACAAAGAGTCTTCCTTTTTTAGTATCGCTCATATTTAATTCTTTCATAATGATTTCTTTATTGAATATATGACCAACGAAGATGGTTACGCCTAATGCACCTATTGGCATTAAGATATTCGCGACTAAGTAATCCATATTATCGAAGAATGTTCCGACACCGAATGTAAAGTCCTGGAGTAATCCGTTTGAAAGTGCTGATGGTATCCCGAATATAAAGACTAATATACCAATGATATATGACCATTTCTTTCTATTATCATTATTATTTTTAGTAATATTTGAGATGTTCAATTCTAATAACGAAATTGAAGATGTAATGGCTGCGAATAAAAATAATATTAAAAATAGTAAATAGAACAATTGACCGACAAACATTTGATCAAATACTTGTGGAAGGACGATAAATAATAATCCTGGTCCTTGGTTAGGTTCTAATCCAAATGCGAAAATAGCTGGGAAGATGGCTAACCCGGCTGCTATTGATACAGCTATGTTCATCCACACAATAGCATTCGCACTTTTGACGATATTTGTTTTACGGTCTAAATATGAAGCGTATGTCATCATACCGCATGTTCCAAGTGATAATGCGAAGAACGATTGACCTAGGGCATATAGTATACCTTCAGCACTTAAATCTGAAACTTTTGGTTGTAGGAAATATTGAATTCCGTCTAAAGCACCGTCTAAAGTGATTGACCTAATAATGACAATTACAAATGATATAAATAAAAGTGGCATCATGACTTTTGAAGCTTTCTCGATACCTTTTTCTACACCTTTACTGACAATGACTACAGTGAACAGTATAAAGGCAAACTGACTCGCTAATGAATAGAATGGGTTAGATATATAATCATTAAAGATATTGCCGTAATTATGTGATTGCGTTAATCCAAAGCTGTCTAAAAGAGTACGTATAATATATAAAATGATCCAACCACCGATAACACTATAGAAAGAAAATAGTACAAAGACTGTTAGATTTCCAAGCCATCCTACTAAATTCCAAGATGATTTACCGGATACTTTTTTGAAGATGTTAGTAGAATATGTTCTACCATAACGTCCCAATACAAAATCACTTAAAAGTAGTGGTAAGCCGACAAGCAATGTGAAAATAATAAATATTAGTAAAAATGCGCCACCACCGTATGTTCCAGCCATGTATGGGAATTTCCATACAGCACCAATTCCTATAGCTGACCCGGCACTTGCTAGAACGAAGCCGATACTGGACGACCATTGAGATAAATTTTTCATATATATTCCTTCTTTTAATTTGATATTCACTTTAAAGCGGTAAAGCTTTTAAGTAAAAAAATAAAACTCACAGCAATGAATTTTACACTATATTTTGGGATAATGCAATATTAAAAAATATCGGCAACATAAGTTAGTTGCCGATAGGGTATTATAATTAATAGAACGAATAAAAACCTTATTCGCCGATTGAACCGTTACTTTCATCATTCCAAGCGATGATTCTATCTACTGGTAATCTACTAGAATCATGTGGTGGTTTAACACCTTTACCAATAGCGATTAAATGAGCTGGTACATATCTAGAAGTATCAATGTTTAATGCTTCTAATACAGCTGTTTTATCGAATCCACCGATAGGGTTTGTATCATAACCGTGATCAGTCGCAATAAGCATTAATTGCATAGAAGCTAAGTTAGCATCCATTAAACCTTGTGCATTAAAGTAACTTTCATCAGCACTGCTAATTAAATTTGAGATTGTTTCAATAAAGTAATCTTTTGAATTTTCATCCATATAGCCAAGTTCAACGTTCTTCTCGTAAATATCGCTCACATATTCAGCGTGTTTTAAATCTGCAAGTACAAGAATAATCGCACTTGATGAATGTAATTGTCTTTGGTTGAACTGTACAAGATGGTCTAATTTTTGTTTTGTTTCTTCAGAATCGATGATAACAAAGCGCCATGGTTGTAGGTTGATTGATGAAGGTGCTTTAGTAGCAAGTGCTATCATTTCTTTCATTTCTTCTCTTGGAATTTTGAAGTTTGAATCGAACTCTTTAACTGATTTTCTTTTATTAATAATTTCAGTTAATGAAAGCTTTGAGTGTGTCATTTTATTTCTCCTTTTAGTATGATGTCATTATAATGCACCAATTAACTAAAAAAATAAAATGATTAGCTTACGAATTAAATTTTTTTAGGAGGGATTGTCATTGGAATCGAAAATATTAATATCAGAACTGGATAAACCGATTTTTCTAGCGGGTATGGCTGGAGGTATTACAACACCTGATTTAGTGGCTTCAGTTTGTAATGAAGGCGGCTTTGGACAAATTGGTGCTGGATATATGACACCTGATGCTTTAGCTAAAGATATAGACCAAATTAGACAAATGACTTCTGAACCGTTTGGCGTCAATTTATTTGTGCCAGAGTATCCGGCTATTGATCAAGAAAAAGTTAATTTTATGAATAAAATATTACATCCAATAACTGAAAAATTAAACAGTAAACAAATACAAGATGTTTCAATAGATGTGAATTTTGAGGACATGTTAAACGTGATTATAGATAAACATGTTAAATATGTAAGCTTTACATTTGGTAAGCCTTCAGAAAGTCTCGTTCGCAAATTACATGGCCGTCATATTAACATAATAGGTACAGCAACAGATTTAAATGAAGCTCAAGCTTTGGAATCCATAGGTTTAGATGCGATAGTGATTCAAGGTAGTGAAGCGGGTGGTCATAGAGGTTCATTTGAACAATCATTGCCAGAAAATCGTCTCACAACTGAGCAATTGTTTAATCAAACTTATCCTTTGATTAACGTTCCATTAATAGTAGCGGGCGGTATCACGACACCAGAATTAGCGAAAAGTTATATTCAAAAAGGTGCTCATGCAGTTCAACTTGGGACAGCATTCTTAACAACGCATGAAAGTGGTGCACCAGATGTGCATAAAGCGCATATATTAAAAGCACATCCTGATGATATTATATTAACGAATACGTTTAGTGGGCGTTATGCAAATGGTATTATAAATCCGTTTATACAGTACATGGAACAATTTAAAGATGATATTTGTCCGTATCCGATTCAAAATATATTAACACAATCTTTAAGAGGGCAGTCTAAAAAATTAAATAATCCAGATTATATGAATTTATGGTGTGGTACAAATCCAGAAGGCGCTAAAGATGAAAGTGTCCGTGCATTAATGGAAAGGTATCATAAAGCAATAAAAAGCTGACATCGCAATCGATGTCAGCTTTTCTAATTTATAAATCCATAGATTCTAATAATTCGTATACAAATTCTCGATCGTTTTCATTTCCATGTATGTACTTGTTGATGTAACAAGAACGAATGCTCGGTGAGATAACGTCTTTTTGAAGCGGCAAGTATTGCTTAATATATAAATCTATAGGTGTAGGTGCTAATGATTTTTGTGGATTCGGTTGTATATAAGGGATGTCTTGTTGAACTTCATAACCATGTCTATTAAAGAAGTTCTTACGCAGAATCGCTTCTTCTTTATCACTGTTGTTCTCGTATGATTCTTCTCCAAACGATTCCAACATAATCATGTTAGCATCTCTTCCATGAACATCTTGAGCATGTTTATGAAGTTCTGCTTCAATTCTTTCCAACGTTTGTCCGCCAACACGCTGATTGCGGTATTCAGGATGCGTCATTAAATAAATAATAAAAGCTGAATTTGTTGTAGGTTCATAATGACCTGTAGACAAACTTACGACCGTGTCATCAATTAAACCAACTAAAAATATATAATGTTTCTTTATGTAATCAGATGTAAGCGAATGGATGAAGACGTGGCGGTCTTCTCGCACCTCTGCTTTGAAAATATCTTCATACATTTCTAATGCTTTTTTGAATAATGGATCATCGATAGATGTGACAACTTCAAAATTCATAGTTATGAACCCCTCATAATCAATATTTTATAATATTATAACATAAGATTTTAATGGTAGTACTATCGTATTGAGGAAATAAAAAGAGAGACCAGGACATGACATTATGTCCCAGCCTCTTAAGTTATTATATTGTCTTATTTAGGTTTATCATCTGTAGGATTATTGATATCTGCTTCTTCATGTCTCACTTTTTCAGAGACATGTTCAGTATCTTGAACTTTATTTTTCTTAATGACGATTTCTTCAGATACGACATTTTCTTTGTCTACTTTTACACGTTCTTCGTGTAATGGAATGTGCACAGAATCATCATCATTAGCGTTAAAGTCTTCGTCTACTTTCTCATTAACTGGTCTACGTTCGATTGTTACTTCTTCACGCTCAACCGGTACGTCAAATTCTTGTTCTTCTTCAACAACATGTTTATCTACAGATGCATCACCTGTTTCAACGTTCTCTTTGTCTACATTTAGACGTTCTTCATGAAGTTGAACAGATTCTTCATCTACGTTGTTATTTTGTGTTTCATTATTGTAAGATGTTTCACCTACATTATTATCTTGTGTGTCGTTGTTGTATGACTGCTCAGAAGTGTGAACATTTGTATCTTGTTCATCTTGGATAGTAGAGAAGTTAGATTCACGTGTTGTTGTTTCATCTGATGTTGGTGGTTCAACACTTTCATTTGGGTTATCGTAGTTTAAGCTAGAACGTTCTATTTCTACGTCGTCATCATGCACTCTTGAGAATGATGATTCATCTTCTCTTGTTAAATCTTGTTGATCTTTAACATTATCTGTTTCACCATATTGAGCAGTCGTATTTGTCGTTTCACGATTATTTAAGTCTTCTAAGTCTCTTTCATTATCGCTAGAGTAGACTCTTCTATCGTCCTGTACGTCATCTTCTGTTTCTTGTTGTTCTCTATGTTCATTTGCATATCCAGCTGCGCCAAGACCAGAAGCACCTGCTAAATTAGCTGAAGTTGATGTTTTTTGATGGTCGATGTTTGAATCATCCACATCATCATGCGCTACATCTTCTTCATTAATATTATTGCCATATCGATTTGTATTTACATCTCGGTCCGTTTCAGCTTCGTTATCGAATGATGGTGCATCTGTTTTTTCTGTATCTGTATTATCCACATCTTGAGTTAGATCATTTTCAGATACTTCATCTTGCTGATTAAATTCTTCTTCTCTTTCAGCTTTATCAAAATCAGAAGTTTCATTCACATCTTCCTCTTGATCTGAAGATGAATGCGCAGCAGCAGCACCAGCGCCCGCAGCACCTGCACCTAATCCAGCACCAGCAGCTGTACCTTTAGATACACCACTATCTTCGCTCTCTTCACTAGAAAATGGTTTTGTATTATCGTAATGCTCATTTCCTGTTTGAGAGTCTTTAGGATGATCTGAATCATAGTTTTCAGTATCACTTATATTGTCATTATCAACATATAATAGTATTTTTCCGTTATTAAGTTCTTGTTTATAGCTATCTAATTCTTCTTCTGGAACATTTAAACTAGATAATACACGTTCTTCAGCACTTTCACCTGAGAATAGTGCAGTAATTTTGTCGCTAAATGAACCTCTAGAGTTCTTCACTTTAACATCCGTGTAGTCTAAAGAGTTATCATCTAACTTGTCTTCGGAAATAACTTGTAAGTCACTTTCTCCGACACCTTCTTCTTTCAATTGATCAATACGTTGCAGTAAATCACTTTCGTTACTAAACTTTTCTATTTTACCCATACTAAAACCTCCATAAATTTGTAATGTGTAAAAATCTTATCAACAGTGATTATTCTCTAGGTGTTTAAATACTTAATAAATATTGTCTACGTTAATACAATATAATTCTCAAATACCCTTATGGAGGAGAATCAAACAATATTCAATCAACTTTCTAATTATTTAGATTTTTCAGTTTATTTAAAACCTCTTAAAATAGCGCTAACATAAGGTTTTGCCTATTGTAAAAATACTGATATTTTGTTATTATCAATGAATAATTTATTACTAAAAACTCATATAATCTGAAGAATATGGCTTTGGAAGTTTCTACCGTGTTGCCTTAAACGACACGACTATGAGTAAATGAATAACACTGGAATCAGACTATCCAAAATGGTGTGGTTTTATATTATTTTTTACTCATCTTACCTATTTTTTAGGATTAAGGTGTGTTTTTTTTAATCTAAATGAGGAGGCGAGTAGTGTGAGGACACTACAAGATAGGGTTAAAGAAGATGGTGTAGTCATCGATGAAAAGATTCTTAAGGTTGATTCATTTTTAAATCACCAAATTGATGCAAAGTTAATGTATGAAGTTGGTCAAGTTATTACGGAACATTTTAAAGACAAGAAAATCACGAAAGTACTTACGATTGAAGCGTCAGGTATCGCACCTGCAATTATGGCATCTTTACATTTAGACGTGCCATGTTTATTTGCGAAAAAAGCAAAACCATCTACAATGACATCTGAATTTTATCAAACAGATATTCACTCATTTACTAAAAATACAACGAGTACAGTGGTTATTGCGAAACAATTTTTAAATGAAGACGATCATGTATTAATTATTGATGACTTTTTAGCGAATGGCGAAGCATCATTAGGATTACATCGTTTAGTTCAAGCAGCAAACGCAACAACATCTGGAATTGGAATTGTTATAGAAAAAAGTTTCCAACCGGGCAGAGAGAAGTTGGAATCTGAAGGATTAGAAGTCTTATCTCTATGCCAAGTTGCTTCATTATTAGGAAATACAGTCAAACTGGTAGGAGAATAACATGAAAAATTTCATCTTAAGTGTTCAACATTTACTTGCTATGTATGCGGGTGCCATAATGGTACCTATTATCGTCGGATCTGCTTTAAAATTCACACCTGAAGAAGTGGCTTACTTAGTCGCTATTGATATCTTTATGTGTGGTGTAGCAACATTTTTACAAGTATATAAAGGAATAGGAATTGGACTGCCGGTAGTCTTAGGATGTACATTTACAGCTGTAGCACCAATGATTCTAGTTGGTAACACACACGGTATCGGTGTGCTGTACGGTTCTATATTTCTTTCAGGGATTATTGTAGTCTTAATTTCTCCATTTTTCTCATATTTAGTAAAATTATTTCCACCTGTTGTTACAGGAAGTGTTGTTACAATAATCGGTATTACGTTAATGCCAGTTGCCATGAATTATTTAGCAGGTGGTCAAGGTGAAAAGAACTACGGAGACAGTAAAAATATATTCTTAGGTTTATTTACATTAGTGATCATCTTATTAATACAAAGATTATCTAAAGGGTTCATTAAATCTATAGCGATATTACTCGGTTTATTAATAGGTACAACCGTCGCTTCTTTCTATGGATTAGTGGATACATCGAATTTAAGAACGTCGAATTGGTTGGAACTACCTAGACCATTTAGATTTAGCGGGTTTGAATTTGAATTTGGTACAACGATCGTCTTTGTCATTATTGCAATCGTTAGTTTGATTGAATCAACAGGCGTGTACCATGCTTTAAGTGAAATTACGAAACAACCTATATCAAGAAAAGACTTATCAAAAGGTTATAGAGCTGAAGGAATTGCGATTATAATTGGTTCAATCTTTAATGCATTTCCTTACACAGCTTATTCTCAAAACGTCGGGCTAGTTTCATTATCTGGCGCTAAAAAGAATCAAATCATGTATATGATGGTTGCATTATTAATCGTTTGTGGCTCAATACCTAAACTCGGTGCATTGGCAAGCATGATTCCATTTCCAGTATTAGGTGGTGCGATGATTGCGATGTTTGGAATGGTTATGGCATACGGTGTGAAAATGCTTGGTGGCATAGACTTTAACAAACAAAACAATTTACTCGTGATTGCCGTATCGGTCGGGATTGGTGCAGGTATTACAGCAGTACCTCAAGCGCTTGAAACATTTGGAGAAGAATATGCTTGGTTAACACAAAACGGTATCGTATTAGGTACTTTCTCAGCTATTATATTAAATTTATGTTTTAATGGATTAAACAATCAACAAAACAGTGAAAATGTGAAATAATAAATATGAAAATAAATTAGTGGAGGTTATATTCATGTGGGAAAACAAATTTCAAAAAGAAGGCTTAACGTTCGATGATGTATTATTAGTACCAGCAAAATCAGAGGTATTACCAAGTGATGTAGACTTAAGCGTATCTCTTTCAAAAAATATTAAGTTAAATATTCCAATCATTTCAGCTGGTATGGATACAGTTACTGAAGCTAAAATGGCGATTGCTATGGCAAGACAAGGTGGCTTAGGTGTTATTCATAAGAACATGTCTATAGAACATCAAGCAGATGAAGTACAAAAAGTTAAACGTTCAGAAAATGGCGTTATTACGAACCCATTCTTCTTAACACCTGAAGAGCAAGTGTACGCAGCAGAAGCATTGATGAGTAAATACCGTATTTCTGGTGTTCCAATCGTTAATAACGAAGAAGATATGGAACTTATCGGTATTATTACTAACCGTGACTTAAGATTTATCGAAAACTTCTCAATTAAAATTTCTGATGTGATGACTAAAGAAGATTTAGTAACAGCACCAGTTGGCACAACGTTAGAACAAGCAGAAGAAATTTTACAAAAATATAAAATCGAAAAACTTCCATTAATTTCTGAAGAGGGTAAACTTAAAGGATTAATTACAATTAAAGATATTGAAAAAGTAATCGAATTCCCATATGCAGCAAAAGACAGTGAAGGACGTCTACTTGTTGCAGCAGCATTAGGTATTGCTAAAGATACACCAATTCGTGCTCAAAAATTAGTTGAAGCGGGAGCAGATGCACTTGTTATTGATACTGCACATGGTCACTCTAAAGGTGTCTTAGATGTCGTTAAACATATTAGTGAATCATACCCAGACGTTACAATTATCGCAGGTAACGTTGCTACAGGTGAAGGTACTAAAGCATTGTTTGAAGCGGGAGCAGATGTCGTTAAAGTTGGTATTGGACCAGGTTCAATCTGTACAACTCGTGTCGTTGCAGGTGTAGGTGTACCTCAAATTACAGCTATTTATGATTGTGCAACAGAAGCACGTAACTATGGTAAAGCAATTATTGCTGACGGTGGTATTAAATTCTCTGGTGATATCGCGAAAGCTTTAGCAGCAGGCGGAAATGCAGTTATGTTAGGTAGCTTACTTGCTGGTACAGAAGAAAGCCCTGGACAAACAGAAATCTTCCAAGGTCGTCAATATAAAGTTTATCGTGGTATGGGATCACTTGGTGCGATGGAACAAGGTTCTAAAGACCGTTACTTCCAAGAAGATACTGCAGCTAAGAAATTTGTACCAGAAGGCATAGAAGGTAGAATTGACTTTAAAGGCCCATTACAAGATACAATTTATCAATTAATTGGCGGTATTAAGAGCGGTATGGGTTACACAGGATCAGCTAACCTAGAACAATTAAGAGAAGAAGCTCAGTTTATTAGAATGACTGGCGCAGGCCTTAAAGAATCACATCCACATGATGTTCAAATTACTAAAGAAGCACCAAACTACTCATTTTAATTAAAGGAGAACTACAATTATGGAAATGGCTTTTGAACAAGAGTTAATTCTTGTATTGGATTTTGGTAGTCAATATAATCAATTGATTACACGTCGTATAAGAGAAATGGGCGTATACAGTGAGTTACACGACCATGAAATCTCAATCGAAGAAATTAAAAAAATGAATCCTAAAGGTATTATACTTTCAGGTGGACCTAATTCAGTATACGAAGAAGGATCATTCACAGTTGATCCTGAAATCTTCGAACTAGGTATTCCTGTTTTAGGTATTTGTTACGGTATGCAATTAATGACTAAATTATTAGGTGGTTCTGTAGAAAGAGCTAACGAACGTGAATACGGTAAAGCAACATTAAACGTTAAATCAGATGATGAGTTATTCTTCAGCTTACCTAATAGTCAAACAGTTTGGATGAGTCACAGTGACAAAGTAATCGATATTCCTGAGAACTTTGAAATCATTGCAGACAGCCCAAGTTGTCAAAATGCAGCAATTGAAGATAAATCAAGAAAATTATACGGTGTACAATTCCATCCAGAAGTAAGACATACTGAATACGGAAATGACTTATTAAGAAACTTCATTCGTCGTGTTTGTGAATGTACAGGGAACTGGACAATGGAGAACTTTGTTGAAATCGAAGTAGAAAAAATTAGAGAACAAGTTGGCGATCGTAAAGTATTATGTGCGATGAGTGGTGGCGTTGATTCATCAGTTGTAGCAGTATTACTTCATAAAGCAATTGGCGATCAATTAACTTGTATCTTCGTAGACCATGGTTTGCTTAGAAAAGGTGAAGGCGACATGGTAATGGAGAACTTTGGTGAAGGATTCAATATGAACATCATTAGAGTAGATGCCAAAGACCGTTTCATGAGTAAATTAGCTGGCGTTTCAGATCCTGAGAAAAAACGTAAAATTATCGGTAATGAATTTGTATACGTATTTGATGATGAAGCATCAAAATTAGAAGGCGTAGATTTCCTTGCACAAGGTACGCTTTATACAGATATCATTGAATCAGGTACAAAGACTGCACAAACAATTAAATCACACCATAACGTAGGTGGATTACCAGAAGACATGCAGTTCCAATTAATCGAACCAATTAATACACTATTTAAAGACGAAGTACGTGCACTAGGAATCGAATTAGGCATACCAGAACATTTAGTATGGCGCCAACCATTCCCAGGCCCAGGTTTAGGTATTCGTGTATTAGGTGAAATTACTGAAGAAAAATTAGAAATCGTAAGAGAATCAGACGCAATTCTAAGAGAAGTCGTGCGTGAAGAAGGTCTAGAAAGAGACATTTGGCAATACTTCACAGTATTACCAGATATCCGTTCAGTAGGTGTTATGGGAGACTACCGTACATATGACTACACAGTCGGCGTACGTGCAGTAACATCAATAGACGGTATGACAAGTGACTTCGCAAGAATTGACTGGGAAGTCTTACAAAAAGTATCAAGTCGTATCGTAAACGAAGTAGACCACGTAAACAGAGTTGTCTATGACATTACATCTAAGCCCCCAAGCACAATCGAATGGGAGTAAGATATATTAAACACCCCCCTTTAACCTTAATGGTTAAGGGGGGTGTTTATATTTTTATAAAGCGTTTCATATGTTTGTAATTTTTATTTTTGATATATTGGAATATATAGACAAGGAGGCGTTATGAATGTTCGTTGCACAAGCAATTTTTTCTACTAAAGATGAGGCATCTAAGGCTATATTAGATAATAAAGCTAGTCATGCTAAACAAGATTTTGAAGGCTTTGAAGGCTTTATTGATGCACAAGTTTGGAAGTCTGAAACGGGAAGCAAGTTAGAGTACGCGATTGTTTCTAAATGGAATGATAAGAAAGATTTTCAAGCTTGGATTTCTAGACCTTCTCATGTTGAAGAACATAAAAACATGAGTAAAGAAAAGAAAGAAAACGAAGAAGCGAAAGTTTCAAAAATCGAAAAGCAAATTAAAAAATACGAAATTGTAGATTAATACAAAAGTTATGTTAATGAGCTTATAAAATAAAAATCACGAGTGATTTTAGGTAGATGTACCTTTAGTCACTCGTGATTTTTTGTAGAAGTTATTTTTATTTCTGTAAAATTTTGTATAATAATAGAGAACTTAAGTATATATAAATACATTCCTAAGTTATAATTTAAACCGTTTATTAGGAGGGAGTGGCGATTAAAAAGTTACTAGTATTGTTATGTATATTTATCGTAGTTGTGGTCTGTGTGATGTTGTTTACATCAAATGGAAGAGATAGTGATCGTGATGTTCGGAATTTCACTTCTAAAAATGGAACGAAAGGTGAATATTTAATTTATCCTGTTAAGGACGCAAAGGGGATATTAGTGTGGTTACATGGTGATGGTGCTTATGAGTTTCATCATCCTGATTCAGAAGTCTATTTAGCTGGGAAAGATGGCATCCGTCAAGTTGCTAAAGAAAAAGGTTTAACTTTAGTTGTACCGAAGTCTGTTAATGATGAAGAGCAATGGTGGAAAAATGGAGAAGCCAATGTGCAATATTTAGTTGAATTGATTTCTTCTTTACCAAATCATGAAAAATTATGGATAGGTAGCTTTTCAGGTGGTGCAGAAACAACAGCATATTGGATGTTAGATAAATTACCAGAACTAAATATTCAATCTGGAGGTGCTATATTGTTTGGAGGAGGAGGCTCTCCAAAGAAAGAAGGGATTGCCACTCATATTGAAAAGTCACAACATGTAAAAGGATCATTCCCACTAACATGGATTGTTGGAGAAAATGATCACGTAGGTGGAAAGACTGAAGATGACCCATTTGATGCTTTCTTTACAAGTAAAGAAGGTGAAGCATTTTATGCTCAAGAAGGCTGGGAAACAAAGAGGGTTGTCTTAAAACATTATAGTCATGTATTGGCAAATGGAGAAGTCGGACTGTATGGGAAATATTTAAGAGAATATATTAATTGAAAATTACCAATTCATATTAAATATTTATTAGTTTCTAGAGTTTATATATAACTGAAGCTGTATTACTTAAAATTAATATTATGAATTTTAAGATTTATTTGAATTTAACCTCTTAATTTTAATTTATTTATGCTAAAATTATATATAAATATATATAAGGAGTGTTTAATATGAATTGTCCTAAGTGTGGTTCACCTGTTATGCAAGATGACAGATTCTGTGGTGAATGTGGTGAAAAGTTAATGCAATCTAAAGGGAACACGACTGCAGTAGAAACAACTAATAATGAAAAAGTTGAGAAATTTAAAAGTTCTTTAAATACATATAAGAATGAAACCTTAAATGAGAGTAAAGGTTTCTTTAAAAATATTTTCACAAATTTAGATCAAGAAATCTCAAGTGCGCATACATATAGTTATAAGTTTATAGCTTCTTTAGTAGGCGCAGGTATTCTATTACTATTAATTTTTTTGTTAATTATAGTACCTTCAGATATAAGCTTTTTTGGACCATCTAAATCAAGCATTGTTTTCAGTGTTTTAATTTCAATCATTTTCAGTTTGGCACTATTGTTTGGTATAACTTTAGGTATTGTTAAACTGTTGAATACAAATATTAGCGTGCATAAAGTATTATCAGACTTTGTTTCATTTAATTTATTTTCAACAGGATTCTTCTTTGTTGGATTATTATTTGCACTCATTAAAGTACCAAGTTTCGCAGCGATATTAATTTTGTTAAGTATTTTATTATTTGTAGTATCTCCTATCTACTTAATGACGAAATATAGTAATCAATTCAATTTCCGTTTCCAAGTGGTGTACGGCATTCTTATTTACTTTGTTGTTGCATCGATTATATTACGTATATTAGTAGAAAAATCAATTTCGGATTCTCTAGATATAGTCAATTCGTTATTGACTGATTATTAGGAGGTAAGTCATGAAATATTGTAAAAATTGCGGGAATAAACTTTCTGATGGACAAAAGGTATGTACAAATTGTGGTACGCCTGTAGCTCAAGAAAATCAAACGAATCAGAATGTCGAACATAAGAAAATGAATAAAAAACCACTGATTATTATTGCAATCATAGCATTACTATTCTTATTAATATTTGCCGTTTATAAAGTCGTTGAATCACAACTATCTCCTGTCAAAGAAGCTGAAGAAATTGCTTCAGATATTAAAAAAGGAAATACTAAATCTTTAAAAAATCATTTGAAATTTAATAATCGTGATTTAAGCCAAACAGAAAGTAGAGCTTTTTATGATTATGTAGTTGAAGCGGATAGTTCGGATAGATTTGCTGATGAGGTTGAAAGCCAAGTGAAAGATATGAAAGATAGTGATGCGGAAAGCACTTCTATAAGTGCTGGAGAACAGCCTGTCATTCAAGTTAAGAAGAATGGTAAGAAATATGGCATCTTTGATAACTATGAATTTGAAGTTGTAAAAGAAAGTGTTTCAATACAATCAGATTCAGATAGTACAATTACGTATGACTACAATGGTAAAAAGAAAAACATCAAATTATCTAAAGATAACGATAAAGTATTTGCAACACTGCCAATAGGTAATTACCATTTAGATGCTACTAAAGCGATAGATGATAAGAAATTTAAAGGTGAAGTTATTGTTAACATGGTGGATTCATCTGAAGTAGTAGAGAATTTCAAACAGAAGAATGTTAAAGTAAATATCGACTCAGAGTATAGCTATGGTGAGGAAGATGTAGATATTTATATCAATGGAAAGAAACGAGGTACTTATCAAACATATGATGAAACAACATATGGCCCGTTCTTACCAGATGAAAAAGTAGCCATATATGCACAAACTAAAGTAAATGGTAAAGTATTTAAGACAAATACTGTTAATGTCACAAAAGCCGATGAAGGTGAAGATGAAATAACGGTAGATCTTTCATTTGATGATGATACTATCAAAGATTATAAAGAAAATGAAGAATTAAAAGATGATGTACAAACATTTATGGAAGATTATACGGACGCATTAAATGAAGCATACGAGGAAGAAGACTATATGTATGTATCAAGTTATATTAAGAGCGGTACAGATACAGCAGATCATATAGAAAATGTTGTTGAAGAAGGCGGTAGTACAGAATTTTCTACACCTAAAGTGACAAAGTATGATAAAAAAGGTGACACTATTACAATTGAAGTAGAAAAGAAAGACCAAAATGGTAAAAGTATTAAATCTAAATACGTATTAGATTATGACTCAACATTCTCTGACTTAAAAATTAAAGATTATACAGATATCTAATTTAATCAATATAGTTTAGGATCTAAGGCATTAGAATATGTCTTAGATCCTTATTTAATATATTAGGATATAGAACTATTATCACTTGAAATTATATATGTGTGTTGTATCATAAAGGTGAATAATTACACTCGAGAATTTTTAATATAAATTTGAGGGGGTGATAATGATAAAGCTAGGGTTGGAGATTGTCATATTTGCGTAGATTGAGTGTTTAAACGAGAAGTTATCGCAAGTAAGTACTCAAAATTTAAGGAGTGATTGATTATGCGTAAAGTAAGTAAAGTACTTTCAGCAACGGTCGTCTTATCAACACTTGTAGTAGGGTCTTCAGCGGTGCCTATCACAAATAGTAGTTCAGATGTTCAAGCAGCAGAAAAAGTTCAAGAATGGGGTCATGGTGAAGGTGGAAGTGGCGTTAGTACAGAAAGTACTTCAAATACACAATCGCAAATACCGTGGTATAACTATGAAGGCTATACAACATATGATCCAACATTTACATTAGATTATAATTTTGTTCGCGCAATGAAATATGATAATTTTACGCTCAATGGCTATAAAGCAAATCCAAAAGCTAACCAAAATCATGCTTATACAATAGATTCTTATGGTTCTCAAATAGATTTTAATGAGAAAGACCAAGTCATCCAAATGGAGTTCAATACTAAACCACACGCAGTCACTAAAGCACAGTTTAAAAAAGCGCACGCATCAAATGATAGTACAGCAGAAGGAAAATCTGAAGATGGTGGTACATTCATACCTTATAATACGAATAACGGCGCTTATAAGGCCTACTTTGATAAAGATGGTTATTTAACACATATCCGTATTGGTCAATAGTGTATGACGATGTGACTGATTATATATAAAGAATAGACAATCCTCTAAACGTTTAGTGTAGAGGATTGTTTTAATGTTTTTGATTTATTTTTATTAATCGGTTAAAATAAATTAACCCTAAATAGAAGGAGAGGTTTCATGCAACCAAATCGATTTGAAATAAATACATTTGAGGAACTGAAGTGTATATCTGATCAATTACGAATGAAAATATCTATGCTATTGATAGAACGAGAAATGACTGCAACGGAAATTGGGAAACATTTGAATATTCCAAAGGCTAAGATATTTTACCATTTGAAAGAACTTGAGAAATATGGAATGGTAAAAATCAATCGTACTGAGGTTAAAGGAAGTAATGTTTACAAATATTATGTAGCAACTCATAACGGATTTAAAGTGAATCCACAACTATTAAATGAATATCGAGATGAAGTGTCAGATTCAACAAAAGATATGGTAACTTCGCAGATTAATCGAACAATTGATGTGTTAAATCAATATGGTTTAATCACGGATGATGAACAGCTAATATCTAAGACTGTACAAGCGAAGTGGTCTCAGAATCAGTTCGATACATTTAAGCAAAAACTTGATGCATTAATTGATGAAGTAGATCAACAATCCAATGATGAAGATGAAACGTATTATTATTTGAATATAATTGGATTTGAAATGAGTGATAAGGTCTTTAATCGTGAGGAGAATGATGATTAATGAGAGCACTCTTAAAACATACTGACTTTATGCAACTCATTTTTGGACGAATATTAACCAATACAGCAGATAGTATTTATTTTATTACGACTATGTGGTTAATTTATGATATAACAAAAAGCTCTGCACTTACAGGGCTTTTAAGTAGTTTGATATTAGTACCGAAATGTTTACAGATGTTTTATGGGCCAATTATTGATCATTTCAGTTTGAAGAAAATTTTGATACATTCTCAAACGATACAAGCAGTTTTAGTGGGTATAATTGCTGTTCTACTATTCTTTCACTATGAAAATGCTATACTTATTATCATTCTTGTTGTGACAGCAGCAATGGTTGGTGAAATTTCTTATCCAATTAGTAATAAGCTAGTGCCAGTGTTATTACCTAAAGATAAAATTGTGTCAGGTAACGCAATGATGTCATTTTCTAATCAAAGTATGGATTTAGTATTAAATACTGTCATTACGATATTGATTTCTTTAGTCAGTATATATACTTTATACGTTATGAATACAATTATTTTTATAAGCGCAGCAGTTATATATGCGATGATAAAAGTTCAATCTCAAAAATCTACTGGTAGTACATTGGATTTTAGAACATATATGAATTCATTAAGTGAAGGCTTATATACAGTGAGACATTCATTATTGTGGATATTCCAGATTGGCGCATTTGCAGTTAACTTTGGAATTGGTATGGTTTATACAGCACTACCTGTTTTATCTCACTACCTTAATCAACCAATATATTATGGATTGTTTTTATCTGCTATATCATTAGGTATGGTATTATCAACGCTAGTTGTTGGATATGTTAAGAAATATCCATTTGGTAAATTGATGGTAGTAACTTTTATTTTATCAGGTGTTTTTCTATTGTTAGGTTTTGTAACACCTATTTATATATTTATTATTTTGTTTGGCTTGAGTTGGTTATCTGTAGGATTGGCGAATATTTTATTCCTATCAGCTGGCCAAGCAGTTATTCCAGAGTACATCTTAGGAAGAATAACTTCAATTACAAGTAGTTTAGGTGTCCTTGGTTTACCTTTAGGAAGTCTAATAGGTGGTTTTTTACTAGAATTAATGAACCCAATTGCTTTAATCAGTATAACAGGTTGCTTTTTTATTGTTTTGGGGACTATTTGGCTAGTTCATCCAAAACTTAATAAACTAAGACCTATTGATTTATTAACTTTGGATGATTTTGAAATAAGTGTAGATAATAAGAATATTGATATAAAAAACGATGCTCTAGGAAGTTAAATTAGAGCATCGTTTTAATATGTTCAATTTCTGGTTCTTCTAGTTCGTGTGCGCCGTCGAGTAGTTCGAATTGAACGCTTTTAAATAATGGTTTGAGTTGTTCTGATAGTGCTTTTACTATACCGGGTATTGTTAAATAATCATTTGAACCTGTCGTGATAATGACGGATGTTTCTTTATAGGTTTCGGTAATATGATAGTCGAGGTCTGATGGGTGCAGCAATAAGATATGGTCAACTTTAATAAGGTGTTGTTCCAGTAATCCTAATATGAAATTCGCACCGTTTGAATAACCTAAAAATATGACTTTTTCATAATCGTGTTCTTCGATAAATGTATTCCAAAAATCTATAAAAGATTTGGCTTGTTCTTCGAAGTCATGTCGGTCTAATGTGTTGTTCTGAAGCGGTGCAAAGAAACGTCTTTCTTGTCCTTCGCCAACACTACCTTGTATGCCTAAAATGTTAGCTTCAGGGTTTAATATACTTGAAAAAGGAAGAAGTTGGTATTGATTGCCACCTGTTCCATGAAAAAGTACAATTAAAGTATTGTTATTGGGATTTTCTTGTAAGAAATATTCCATTTTATCTCCTCCATAAATGTGAAAGGGCTGTTGTTTATGAATCACAATTCAATTATACATCATGTATCTATTATAAATCATGATGCAGAAGAATCATTCAATTTTTATCGTAATATATTAGGTCTTAATTTACTCATGAAGACTGTTAATCAGAAAACTATGAAATGTATCATGTTTTCTTTGCGGATAAATATGGACGACCAGGTACAGAAGTGACGCTTTTTGAAATGAAAGAAGGTAAAGATAATCAGTTTGGTGCTAATGCATTTGATCGATTACTTTTTAAAGTGCCTTCTGTAGAATCGTTGAAATATTGGGAAGCGCGGTTTGATGAATATGAAGTATGTTATTACGGTATTGAAGTTTACACTGACCGCAGTCTAATTCGCTTTGAAGGACCGGATAATACGCCACTCGGTTTTATCGTTATTTCTGATCAAGAAGATATCCATCAATTTAATACAGATGAAAAAAGTACCGTGCCAGTAGAATATCAAATACTTGGTCTAGATTCTATACATGCACGTGTCAGATATCCTAAAGCAAGCATAGAGCATTTCCAATCATTATATAATTGGGCATCAGCAGGTCAGCAGACTTTCTTTGATACAGATTTAACGGTTGAGATTTTGCATAATCGTAATCAAGATATGTATCATGAAATACATTTTATTTATGACACATTTAATTCAATTGAAGGTCAAGGATTTGGTGGGATACATCACGTTGCAATTTCAGCTGAAGACGAAGGTGAATTGCAAGAAGTAGAAACAGCTTTAAATAAATTAAATATGGTTCATTCACCAATTAAAAATCGAGGATTCTTTAAATCCATTTACTATAGAGATCCGAATCAATTGCTATTTGAAGTTGCGACTTTAAAGCTTAATATGAAAGAAATTGTCTTTGAAGATAAAGCATTTCAAGACATCCCGTTATACTTACCTGAACATTTAGAAGAGAAACGCGCATATATAGAAAAGCAATTACAAAAATAGAATTGAGTAAAATAAGGTATTTTATATAATACAATAATTTGAAATACGATAGGTATAACTATATAATATAATTAGCATTGAATATTATATTTGAGGGTTGATATTTATGAACACGATTATTAAAAATATTAAGCAAAGACCTAAGCAATTTATATTATGTGTAGGGATTCCATGTTTATGGCCATTACTACTATTATGGGATAATATAAAAATAGAGTCATTTATAATAATAGGAATCGGAATGTCAATCATGGTATTTGTCAATTTCAATATGAATGCATCGCATGAAGTGTTAGGTGATGAACTTAACCAAATCATAAAAAAGCATGGTGTTTCAAAAGAGCATTTGTTTGAAATAACAGGATTAACAAAGTATGAAGTAACAGAAAAAGACCATCAATTTCAGTTTCATGTTTCACCAGGAAGAAAGAAAAAGTATTTAAATATGTTGAAAGAATATTATGAGTGAATAATAAAACCAGCAGAAATTACACACGACTTGTGAAATTTTGCTGGTTTCTTTTTTGTGGAATAAATCAAGTGCAGGCGGAATATTGCCAAAATTGTTACAATATTTTATAATAATGACAAATATTAACATTGTTGTTATGTGAAAGGGGAGTTCAACATGCACTTTATAATCAAATTAATCGTGGCATTATTAGTTGGCATATACATGTATAAGAAGGAAGTTCCTGTTAATGCTAAGACATTATTTTTTACTGTTGTATTTGGAATATTTCTGCATGCATTATCAGATTTCTTTGTTGGATTTGTAGAAGGTATTCAAAGCTCCATGAATAGTAGATAACATATGATGTTAAAGAAGCTTACACGATTGTTTATGTGTAAGCTTCTTTTTATAAATCCCTTCATATCAACGATGCAAAATATCTTTGGCAAATTTTTTCTGGATTTTTAATGCAATGACAACGATGTTTGATACACTGTTTTTGAATCTTTTATTAAGGTGATGACAAGGAGGACATCAATATGAATTTAAGTAAGCAAATTATTCATTTAAGAAAAGAGTATAACTTATCTCAAGAAGATCTAGCTGAAAAAGTCTTTGTGAGTAGGCAGTCTATTTCTAATTGGGAAAGAGGTAAGAGTTACCCCGATATTGAATCTTTATTGCTACTAAGTAATATATTTGATGTCTCCTTAGATCATTTAGTAAAAGGAGATGTGAACATGATGAAAAGAGAAATGGATAGAAAAGTATTTGATAAGTGGTCGTGGTTAATGATGATTTTTCTGGGACTTGCAGCTATTCTACTTATACCGAGTATGATGTTAATGGGCATATATGGATTGTTTGTGCCTTTTGTTCTTTGGCTAATCGGTATGTACTTTGCTTATAAAGTAGATAAATTTAAAGAAGTCCATAATATTAAAGCATATAGTCAAATTATGGACTATATGAATGGTAAAGATGTAAAAACAATTCGTGAAAGAACAAGGAAAGATAAATTTAAAGATAGAGTCGTTGCTATTGTAACACCAATTATATTCGCGCTTATCGCATTTATAGTTGCTTATTATGGAATGAAATTAATAGATTGATCAAAAAAAGCCAAATCACATGTTTGCTCATGTGGTTTGGCTTTTTTGATTCTAATTTAAGTTTAAAGTTTATTCTATTTCGTCGGTTTTTGATTTAAAATCAAATGCATCTTTCGATAATGGTTGTCCTGTTTCGGCTAATTTTTTTACACTTTGTATTTGAAAATACCAACCTGTAAAATCATTCGCAATGGTTTCGAAAGTGAATGGTAACGATTCTTTAAATGTTAACGTCACAGTGTCCCCATTTTCTTCTAATGAAAAATCTACATGACCTTGATCCCAGTCATATCCAATATGATCGTTTGGATGATAGTCTGTAATCTTCGCATATTCATATTCATTATTACCGAGGTCGAAGATTAGTTGGCTACCTGCTCGTTCTTCTTCAAAAGATAATTCAGGAAACCATTGTTTAATGCCTTCAGTTGTTCTTAAAAGTTTGAATACATGTGACTTATGAGAATGTATGGATACATCAATCGTTTGATAAGCGTGCGTTTCGTCAGTTCTGTAATTTACGTTCATTCTAATCCCCCTTATTGTTAGTTGTACTTAATATACCAATAACTTGGCCAAATATAAAAAATTATAGCATCATTTAGTACCTTGCAATGTATAATAGTGTGTGTTATATTTTCATCAAGAGCTATTATACATTGTATAGTACTGGGTTAAGTGGAGGAAAAAATATGAATATACAATTTAAAAAAGGCGCACTCGAATTTATTGTATTGCTTATTATTAAAGGCGAAGATCAATACGGTTATTCATTAATTCAAAAAATCACACCTAGAATCACGATTTCTGAAGGTACGGTTTATCCTTTGTTAAGACGTCTCGTAAAAGAAGCATATTTAACAACATATTATGAGCCATCTACTGAAGGACCAGCTAGAAAGTATTATAAGATCACAGATTCAGGTAATGAGCGATTAGAGCAGTTGTTAAAAGAATGGCAAAGTTTCACAGATGCGGTGAATTTGTTTTTAGAGGAGAGTGAAAGTAATGAGTAAGAAAGAATACTTAAATTTGTTAAATAAGTATTTAAAGAATATATCTGAAGAAGATAAACAAGATATTCTAGCTGAATATGAAACGCATTTTATAAGTGGTGTTAAAGATGGACAAACAGAAGAGAATATTGCTAAAGAACTTGGTCATCCGAGAGATATTGCCAAGGAAATAAATGCAACTTTAGCGATAGATAGAGCAGAATCTCATCATAAAGTAGGTAACGTGTGGCAAGCAATTATATCTGTAATGGGACTAGGTTTATTGAATTTCTTTGTTATTTTAATTCCTTTTGTCATTATGATTTCGGTGCTATTTAGTTTTATGGCGACAACACTATCTTTACTCGTTACGCCAGCGATGTTGATTGTAAAGGGTGTTTATAATGGCTTTGATGCAGTCCATCAATTAGATGTATATATTGTGTTAGCCAGCTTTGGTTTAGGGCTCGTGCTGTTTGTGTTTACTTACTTATTAACAAAATGGTCATATCAATTAACGGTTAAATATTTACGTTGGAATATTTCTATCGTGAAAGGGAGTGCTAAATCATGAAGAAATTATTATGGATATTATTTAGTGTAGGACTTATTCTATTTATCATATTTGGTACATTGACATTTGCTGTCGGGACAAAAGAAGCAGATAATATGAAACAAGAAACGATCTTAAATAAGACTTATCAAGAAGATATTAAACATATAAATGTTAATGCACGTGATGCTGCTGTAACAATCAAAAAAGGCGATCAATTTAAAGTGACATCTGTAGGGAATAAAGATGAATTTGATATAACTTCTAAAGTAGAAGACGAAACATTAAACGTTAATTTAAAAGAACAAAATTTGATGATTAATTTTAATTTCTTTACGAATGCATATAATGAAATTGAAATAACTGTACCTAAAAATCTTGAACAACTGGATATAAAGACAGACACAGGTAAAATTAATATGCAAGATATTAAATCTGATAACA
This sequence comes from Mammaliicoccus sp. B-M6, assembly GCF_022386965.1. NCBI lineage: Bacteria > Bacillati > Bacillota > Bacilli > Caryophanales > Staphylococcaceae > Mammaliicoccus > Mammaliicoccus sp. B-M6. Next base: position 31,690 of record NZ_JAJNHJ010000002.1, on the reverse strand, counting down.
CATCTTTAGTTGTAGATACGGGCATGATAAATGTTAATGGTTCAGATTTAGGGAATTTTGAAGCATATTCAGATACAGGAAAAATTTTAACTAATAAGACGAACTTCAAGAATGGAAAAATTCAAAGTGATACAGGAACCGTTAGATTAAATGATGCACCAGCTGATACACCATTAGACATTGAAACAGATACAGGTTCTGTGAGATTGGTTTATAATAAAACGTTGAAAAATACGTTACTAGATATCGAACAGGATGTAGGTAATACACAAATTAACCGTCCTGAATTAAAGAATAAAAAAGTAGGTTCAGGTGATAACTTAGTAAAAATTAGAAGTGATGTTGGCTCTGTTCAAATAGATTAATAATAAAACGCTAACGAGATTGATTCGTTAGCGTTTTGTTAATTTAAACTTTATGATTTTTGTGATATTTCTTGTATATATGCTAATGCTTGTCTTTTTTTCTCTTTGTTTAAACCACGTAATAATTGAATGGCATCATTAATAATTTGTGAATCTTCTTCATCTTCGTATGCCTCTGGTACGTTTACCCAGCCCATAATATAAGCGGGTGTTGTAGACAGTGCGATTGATAATTTTTCAACTACTGATGGTGTTAATTTAGATGTTTGTCCAGTTTCATATCTGGAAATGGTCGACTGATTAACGTTAATCAGTTTAGCTAATTTATACGTGCTAAATCCGAGTTCTTCTCTTCTTTGTTTAATTCGATATCCTGTTTGATTCAATGCTTTCACCTCAATCACTTCAAATGATGATCTATTAATTCTATTATATCTGATTTAAGTTGTGATTTGTAATTTTCAGATACGAATGATACTTATTGACCAATAAAAATTCATTTGCTATAATTCGAACTAATCGAATAAAAGCTTTCTAGGGTTCCGTAACTGAGCAGTTAGTCTGGACCGAGAGAAAGCCGCAAGTTGATACTTGTGACACGGAGGGATAAAAGCCTGGGAGACTTATTAAATAAGTTTCCCGGGCTTTTTAATTTAAGGAGGAAAATATAAATGAACTGGATAAAAATTATCATTGGCGCAATATTTGAAGTTGGTTGGGTAGTCGGATTAACACATGCAAATAATACATTTGAATGGATTCTGACAGTTATCGCGATTGTCGTAAGTTTCTATTTATTAATTAATGCATCTAAATATTTACCAGTAGGCACTTCGTATGCTGTATATGTTGGGTTAGGTGCAACCGGCGTAACCATTGTAGATTTTGCATTATTTGGTGAACCTGTTGTTATCGGAAAAGTTATTTTAATCGTGACGTTAATTATAGGTGTCATTGGCTTGAAACTTGTAACACGTGAAGAGGAGGGTGCATAACATGGCATGGATTGTATTGATTTTGGCAGGTTTATTTGAAATGTTAGGCGTATTGTTTATGAACATTTATGCAAAACGTAATAATATTCCATCGTTATTAGGACTAGGGTTATTCTTTGTATTAAGCTTTATTTGTTTATCCATCGCAATGAATACAATACCTATGAGCACGAGCTATGCAATATGGACTGGTATCGGTGCTGTCGGCGGTGCGTTGTTAGGTATTGTATTCTACGGGGAGTCTAAAGAATTTAAACGTATATTATTTATCGGCATTATTCTAGCAAGCACGATAGGTTTGAAGTTAATCAGTTAACTATTTAATAGCTTATAAATCATAATTGATTTCCATCCATTCATTGACTTCTTTGAAACCAAGCTTTTTGTATACTGGTTTACCTAAAGTAGAAGCGGCGAGGAAGATTTTTTTGATATTTCTTGATTCAACATCAAGAATGAGTTCAGTAATGATTTTTTTGGCGATGCTTTGTCCTCTAAAATCTGGGTGTGTATAAATATTAGTAACGTATGCTCTTTCACCTGAAGGGTTTGTGAACGATGGTGGAAATGGGTAATAGATAATCGCACCACTTGCGATAATTTTATCGTCAACAATGGCTAATAATTGATAAAGCGATTTGTTCATTAACATGTCCGTGAAAAATTGTTCTAGTTCAACATCTATATTAGGTGTTGGGTTAGAACCTTCATCAATTAATTGCGCTTTGCGTAATTCGACTAATTCACTTAAATCTGAAATGGTTGCTTGTCTAATAAACATATTTAGCCTCCTTAATATCTATATAAATGGGTATATATTATTATAGATGATTTTTTACAACAACTTAAATTAAAGTGGGGATAAAATGAAAAAAATATTAATGACAGGTGGAACAGGTCTAGTTGGATCAGCTTTAGTTGCACATTACTTAAATACAGATAGTGAAATTTATATATTAACAAGAAGTGATAGAACGTCAGATGAACCATTTATACATTATATTAATTGGTTTGAAGATGGTTGGGAAGAGTATTTACCTCAAATTGATATCGTGATTAACCTGGCTGGTGCTAGTCTCAACAACCGTTGGACACCAGAGCATAAAGAAGCCATTATGAAGAGTCGTATTGAATCGACTAAACGGCTATACGATTATTTTGAAAAGCAAAATTATGCACCAAAAGTATTATTTAATGCGAGTGCAGTTGGATACTACCCGCCGTCTAAAGTTGTTTCTTACGATGAGTATGATCAGTTTCTATCACATGACTTTCTATCGACTGTCGTAGAAAGATGGGAACAAACAGCATGGCTATTTGATAAATTAGGAACGAGAGTCGTTATAGGTCGATTTGGTGTTATATTATCCAGTGAGGGTGGTGCACTACCTACAATGGTTAAACCGTATCAATTCTTTGTTGGCGGTCCACTTGGTTCAGGTAAGCAATGGATGAGTTGGATTCATATTGATGATTTAGTAAAAGGTATCACTACGCTCATTCAAAATGAACAATTTAAAGGTGTTTATAACTTATGTAGTCCTCATCCAGTCCAACAAGATGAATTGGGCAAATCTATTGGGAAAGCGATTCATAGACCACATTTATTGCCAGTACCCAAATTTGCATTGCGCTTGTTATTAGGAGAGCAGTCTACCGTTATTCTAGATGTACAAAAAGTATTCCCTAAAAAGTTGCTAGAACAGAACTTTGAATTTGAGTATCCATATATAGATGATGCCATTAGTCATTTATTAAAATAAATATTAATTAAAGAAGTGGCTGGGACATAATGTAGTGTCTCAGTCACTTTTTTTTTGACTTATATACAAAATAAATGTATGATAATGAATATTAATACGAATTATAGTATATTTATTATAAAGGTGGGTACTCAATGAATCAGTTTATCGCATTAACAGAAAAGTATAGCCCGAATAATTATAGTCCATTAGATATTGTTTTGACTGAAGGTAAAGGTGCACATGTTAAAGATTCAGATGGCAATACATATATTGATTGTGTTTCTGGATTTTCAGTTCTAAACCAAGGGCATGGTCATCCTAAAATTATTCAAGCATTTTTAGATCAAAGTCAAAAGATTACAATGACTTCTAGAGCTTTGTATAGTGATAATTTAGGTGCTTGGGAAGAGAAGATTTGTAAGTTAGCCAATAAAAATAAAGTTTTACCTATGAATACTGGAACTGAAGCGGTAGAGACTGCCATCAAAGTAGCAACGAAATGGGGTCAAGATATCAAAGGTATCAATGCGCTTGATGCTGAAATTATTGCGATGGAAGGTAATTTTCATGGTCGAACAATTGGTTCACTATCCTTATCATCAAACGATAGTTATAAAGAAGGCTTTGGTGTACTAGCAGGTAATATTAAATACAGTGAATTTGGCAATGCTGAAGAAATTGCTTCTCTTATCACACCCAATACAACAGCGATCATCTTAGAACCTATTCAAGGAGAAGGTGGCGTTCATATCCCACCTGAAAATTTCATTAAAGATGTTAAAGCTTTGTGTGAGCAACATCAGATTCTGTTGATTGCAGACGAAATTCAAGTAGGACTAGGTCGAACAGGTAAGATGTTTGCGATGGAATGGGAAGGCGTTGAACCTGATATTTATTTATTAGGAAAAGCTTTAGGCGGCGGTCTCTATCCTATTTCTGCGGTCGTAGCGAATGATGATGTCATGCAAGTATTAACGCCAGGTACACATGGTTCTACATTTGGCGGAAATCCTTTAGCATGTGCTGTTTCAATTGCAGCTTTGGATGTACTTATAGATGAGTCGCTTCCTGAACGTTCGCAACAACTTGGTGAAAAATTATTAAATGGTTTGAAAAAAATAGATAGTCCAATTATAAAAGAAGTGAGAGGACGTGGGTTGTTTATCGGTATTGAACTTAATGAGCAAGCACAATCAATCGTATCAAGTATTAATGAACAAGGTGTCTTATGTAAAGAAACACAAGGCAATATTATACGTTTAGCACCACCACTCGTTATTGAAGAACAAGACATTGATACTATTGTTAATGTCATTACACAAACAATAGAAGAAAAATCAAAACAATATCAATCATAGAATTTTTATAAATAGTGAGTAAGGCATAAATCGATGTCTTACTCACTTTTCTTTTATGTTAAAATTTCCTGGGTATATATTTATATACACTCATTTTCAATGAAGGGAAGGATAATATGAAAATAGCAATAGTAGGTTCAGGTAATGGTGCCGTAACCGCTGCTCTAGACATGATATCTAAAGGACATGAAGTAAAATTATATTGTCGTAATCAATCTATTCATAAATTTGATAAAGCTTTTGAACGAGGTGGCTTTGATTTTATAAATGAAGGTGACAAGACATTTGTTAAGTTTACGGACATAAGTGATGATATGTCGTATGTATTAAAAGATGCAGAAGTGATACAAATGATTATCCCTTCATCATTCATCGAACATTATGCGAAAACGATGGCACCTCTTATTAACAATGATCAATTGATCTTATTCAATATCGCAGCAGCTATGGGATCTATTAGGTTTATTAATGTGTTAGAGAAGCAACATATTGAAACAATGCCAAAGTTTGCTGAATTAAATACATTAACGTACGGGACACGTGTAGATTATGATAAAGCAGAAGTGAAATTATCTCTTAACGTTCAGAAAGTACACTTCTCAACATATGATAAAAGCTATTTAACAGAAAGCTTTAAAACGATTAAAGAACTATATCCTTATATCGTTAAAGAAGAAAGTCTTTGGAAGACAAACTTAGAAAACGGGAATCCAGAAGTGCATCCAGGTCCAACATTATTAAACGTAGGTAGAATAGACTATGCAGATGAATTTGCCTTATATAAAGAAGGTATTACACCTCATACTGTGAAGTTACTGCATGCAGTTGAATTGGAAAGATTATCACTAGGTAGAAAATTAGGTTTCGAACTTAATACAGCAAAAGGTGCACGAATAGAACGCGGTTACCTGTCAAATGATGATGAAGACGAACCACTTAATAAATTATTTAATACAAGTCCAGTATTTTCACAAATCAACGGGCCAAACGAAGTAGAAAATAGATACTTAACAGAAGATATCGCATATGGTTTAGTACTCTGGTCAAGCTTAGGAAAAGTAATCGGCGTACCAACACCAAATATAGATGCCATTATCGTAATCGCTTCAACAATATTAGAGCGAGATTTCTATACAGAAGGTTTAACAGTAGAATCATTAGGATTAGAGAAATTAGGATTGGAATAAAAAAACGCTTAGCTCATTCGCGAGCTAAGCGTTTTTCAATTTATTAAGCGACATTTTTAAATAATGATCTACTAATTATTGCGGCTATTACTGTTAATAATAGTGTTAAGATACCGATACCTATCCATGCGTATTGTACGAATACGTATCCGCCTAATATTGTTAATAAACTTGATCCTACATAATAACCTAATAAATATAAAGTTGAGGCGTGTGATTTGCTTGACTTGGTTAATGTGGCGATATAACTACTTTGAATGGAATGTGCACCAAAGAATCCGAATGTCATTGCGGCGAGTCCTAATATATCAATTGGTAAGTATGTTATGAATGTAAGAATAATACCTACAATCATGATTGTTATGGCGATTGCATATGCTTTTTTTATACCAAGTTTATAACTGAGTTTCCCAAAGTTAATGGAGCTATACGTACCTATTAAATATAAAATAAATATAAAGGCAATCGTAGACTCACTAAGTGAGAATGGTGGATGTTCGAAACGTACCGTTATATAACTGTATATTGTGACAAAGGTACCCATTAATAAGAATGCTAGTGTCATTGTTTTTAAAACGGCTGGGTTCTTTAATAGCTTTCCATATTTAATGAAATGTTGTTTCGGTGATACCCATTGTGGTGTTTGAACTGTTGAAGTTGGTAATAAAATAACCATTAATATTGCGAGTATTAAATTAAGGATACTGAGCGATGCGATCGCAACTTGCCAATTCGCGATATCTGTTAGAATACCAACAACTACACGACCAGACATACCTCCAAAGGTCGTTCCAGCTACATATAAACCCATTACTTTACTGACTCTATCTTTATGTACTTCATCAGCTATATATGTCATTGCGATAGAAGGCACACCACTTAAAGCTAATCCCATCAGACCACGAATGACGAGAAATATATGGAAGTTCGTTACGAAAACACTGATGATAGATAATACACTTACAAGTAATACAGAAATAGACATCATACGTTTCTTCTCAATATTGTTTAGCATTGGTACTAAAATTAAACCTATACCAAGCATAAAAGTAGAAACGGATAAAGTTAAACTGATATCAGATAGCGACACGTTAAAATATTGACTAAGCCCATTAAATATCGGTTGCGTGACATAAAGGCTAGAAAAAATGATGAATCCTGCTAATAATAATGAAATAGATCTCTTTTTCTGTTCACTTGTCATATTGTATCTCTCCCTACAACAATAATCATAACGCTAAAAAAATCATTTTTCGAAAAATATGCATATATTATTCAATTGTAATTGTGATATATTATAATAATCTGAATTTTTAAGTAAGGGGTGGGAATATGAGATACGAAATAGCTTTAGAGAAAATTGTACCGGCTTTGAAAAAGGTAAATGGAGTTTTATCAATATTTTTAAAGGGGTCTATTGCTAGAGGGGAAAATGATGCATATTCTGATTTAGATATTTATGTCATGTTAGAAAGCGATGTACAAGTTGAAGAAGTATATGACAGTATTGTAGATGCACTTGAGCAATATCAACCACTGCTATTTAAAGAATTAGTGGAAATTATTTGTCCTCAAATTGTTGGTATATTTGAAGATATGTTACATATAGATTGTTATATTGTTCATGAACATGATTATCCTCAAACAGATGATATAAAAGTGATGTATGACCCTAACGGTAAATTGAAGGAATATGATAAAAAAGATTTAAGTATAACTGAAGAAGTATTTATAGATTCAGCATTAGATAGTTGTTGGTTTATCTTTCAATATGATCACATAGTTGGAAGAGGGCAATATTTATGGACGACTCAAATGATTGATAATGCACTTAATCATGCAATTAAAGTGTTGTTATATAAATATTATCCTGAGAAAGCAGTTCTAGGTAAAAAAGCTGCTCATCATCTGCCTGCTGATATTTATTCAAAGTTAAATCATATAAATGATTGTAATAATTCTATAAAGCATAGAGAAGCGGTTGCTCAATATATGAATTTTTACCAAGACTATATTAAAGACATGGTTGAGGAATATTGGGTTGAAGGATTCGAAAAAATATACGACTATTTATATAAAAAATATGCATAGCTAGACACCAGTCATAGTGACGTCACTATGACTGGTGTCTATATATTTACATGTGAGTATAATTTTTGAAAAGATGATTCTGATGCGCGTATAATGTAGTTAAATTAATGGGAGGTACGATTATGATAGAAATTTTAGGGCACCACCATATTTCGATGCTTACGAAAGATGCTAAGTTGAATAAAGATTTTTATGTGGAAAAATTAGGGCTACGTTTATATTTAAAAACAGTGAATCAAGATGACCCTTCTATGTATCATTTGTTCTATGGTGATGAGGTTGGTTCGCCTGGTACTTCTTTAACATTTTTCGAACTTAAACCGATGGGACAAACTTATAAAGGTACGAACTCTATTTCAAGAATAGGCTTGTTAGTACCAAGTGAAGAAAGCTTGAATTATTGGAAAGATCGTTTTGAAAAGCTTGATGTTGATCATGACGCTATTGGTATTTATAACGGTATGACAGCTTTACATTTTAGAGATCACGAAGGATTGGAAATGGTGTTATTACCTAATGGTGAACGTAAAGTTCCGCAAAGTTGGCGTCATAACAGGTACACAGATGTACCAGAAGAACATCAAATTATGGGTATGGGTCCTGTAGAATTTAAAATTGATGATGTTTCAGAAATGAAAAATTTCCTGGAAAATGATTTGCATTTTGAGTTAGTAGATTCTGAAAGCGAGCTATTATATACGATTGATTTTGAAGGATTGTATAGCGATATTATATTGAAAGAAGTAGAAGGTGAAAGAGAAAGACCTGGTAAAGGAAGTATTCACCATCTTGCATTATCTGTAGCAGACGAAGAAGAATTAAATAAAGTTAAAGAATTATTAGACGAAAAAGGCGTTGTACATTCTGGAATAGTGGATAGAGATTTCTTTAAAAGCTTATATTATAGACATTCACATATATTAATCGAATTTGCGACAGAAGGACCAGGTATGCCATATGATGATGTGTCGCAACTTGGACAACAGCTGGACTTACCAGGATTTTTAGAATCAAGAAGAGCAGAAATTGAAAGTAATTTAGAACCTATTTAATAGTAGAATATAGGGGTTCTAACGCTCAAGAGTGAAAAACAAGATCGTTAGAAATTCTAACGCTCAAGAAACACAAACAAGATCGTTAGCGGTTCATATATACAAACAAAAGCACCTTTTGACTCGGTCAAAAGGTGCTTTTATCTATATTTTACGTTGCTGTTTCTTTATTAATCTCACTGTGATAAACGAGGTGATTGGAATGGCGATACTTACAGCAATACCGCCTAATAATATGGTTATGATTTCAGCTGCAAATATTTTAGCATTGATTATTTCGCCAAAGGTGTAATTTAATTTACCAAACCAGAAAAATAACGTGATTTGTCCGCCTATATAGGCGAAATAAATTGTATTGGTTGTTGTTGATAGGATGTCTCTTCCTATTGTTAAGCCAGACTTGAATAGTTGTTGTAATGATATTTTTGGATGTGCTTCATATAGTTCGTACATTGGAGAACTAATGGATATTGTTAAATCTATCACTGCTGCGATTACAGCTAATACAACTGTAAATACCATAAGTTCAGCATAGTTTATACCTACATTCATTGAAAATATATACGTTTCATCTTGTTCTTCTTCAGTGAAACCTTGCAACATTGAAATGTCTACAATGAAATATATTAATCCTATTAAGATAAGCGTAGATATAATGGTCGCGAAAAAGGCAGCAACTGTCTTAGTATTATATGCATTAATATAGAACAAGTTAATGCATGTAATAATTAAACAGAAGATGATTAATACGATGAATATAGGCGCTTTATAAATGATGAGTAATAGCGCAATAAACAACGTCAGCAAGTTTAAAAATAAAGTTACGAACGATCTAAATCCTTTCTTTCCACCAACGATGATCATAATAACGAGTAATATACTGGCTAAAATAAATGTCGTCATTATTTAGCCTCCTCTCGTTGCATGAACATCATTGCAACAAATATTGTGATAGGTATCGTAATCACAATACCAATGCCACCCATGAGTGCTCTTGTAATTTCTAATGACCAATTCATGGATAAGGTATACGTGATTGTATTGCTATTTTTAAAGTAAAGAATAATCATCGGAATGCTACCAGATAAATAAGCGAAGAATAAGATATTCGTCATTGTACCCATAATATCTTTACCAATGTTTGTGCCAGATTGACGCAATTGTTTCAATGAAATTTCGGGATGTTGTGCTTTAATTTCATATAAGGAACTTGTTAACGTAATGGCAACATCCATAACCGCGCCGAGCGAGCCTATTAGCACAGACGCAAGGAATATTTGTGTCGGTTGAATCGTTAAGAAACTCATCGTTTCATATTTAACACCGTCACCATTCGTAAACATCATGACAAGTTGAGCGATACCAATACTTAAAAATGTACCTAATAAAGTTGAAATTATCGCAACAAAAGTTCTCCGCTTAAAGCCACTAACGAGCAATAAGGATACGATTGTTGAGAATATAACTGTTGCTGTCATTAATATAAAGAAGTGATGATTATTATGCTTCATGAAATAATCAATCATTAATAGTAGGACTGTGACATTAATAATGAGTGAAATAATGGAATATAGTCCTGATTTTCTACCGACGATAAGTAAGGTTAATAAGAACAAACCAGTCATTAACGTGACAGCGCCATCTCGTTTTAAGCCTTTTATAATAGCGGTGTCTTCTTTACCTTTATAGGATAAGAGGACTTGGTCGTTTACATGGTATTTCTCAGAATCCGTTAAAGAGTCCGTGTATTTATGAGGAACCGTAATGCGGTCTCCTTTATGCTGACCGTTCTGAATCTCTAAATGGATTTGTTCTTTATGTAACGTATCTTTATTTTTATTTTGGTCAATCGTTGTTTGTGAAGATTGATGTGTGATATCCGTAATTTGACCAATCGGTGTTTTGTAATATTGAGCATTATGCCGGGTGAATATATAGGCTATTACAACGCATACAATAAATATGAGTATCGCAACATTAAATGGTTTCGTTAATTGTTGTTTGATTTTGTCATTCATGTTTTGCCACCATCATTTTTCTTTGATTTGAACATACTATAGTATACGTACATAAGAGGTGTACTTCAATTATTTCCATGTTTCAGCACAAGGTAGTGAATCGCGTTTTCTAGCTTTTGAGACATACGGATGTCTTGTTACTGTGAAACGTAAAGGTTTGTCAGTCCAAATACCCTTATTTGGGACGCCGATTCTTGCTGAACGTTCGATTTGTTTAGGGTATCTTCTATTTGTTGTATCAATTTTTAAGCAATTGTTATTGAGTTTAGTGCCGTCTAATGCTTTAGATATTTGCATCGCTTGCGTGAATTTGCCAGGTCCATTAGTTAATTCTATACCTGTTTTGCCGTTACGGTTCAGTGCCATTTGTTCAATGCCATGTTCAGGTTCTATCGCTCTAATTAAGACACCTTGAGGTTCACCTTCAACTTGTGTAACAAAGTTAATCAGTAGTTGTTTGTGCATAGAGTGTGCATAAATCGTTCCACCTTCACAATACAAAGATTTCACGCTTTTAGTATTTCTGCCATTGAACGAATGGGCTGCTTGATCGTGTTTACCAACATAAGCTTCCGTTTCAACGATATAACCTGTATATACGATATCGTCTGTTTCGTGAATGATTTTGACACCGAGTAAGTCAGCAGCAATTTCTTCAGTCGTTCTATTGATAAAATCCATTTTGAAAATATCCTCCTTAATGATACGTTGCTTGTCTTTGTAATAAAGAACGTGTATGTTCAATAAAAGTCTTCAATTTACTGTTTTGATTATTGTCTTGATAAACAATGTTAATCGTTCTTTTAAGTTCGGTATGTGTTAACGGGATTTTTGTAAGTTGTTCATTTTCAATGCCATTACTTAAATAATCTGGCACGATGAGTACGCCTTTTTCAGATAGTAATGTTTGTCGTAATAATGCAAAATTTGAAATCGGGTAAGTCTTCTGTGATGCATGTTTACGTATTAATTGTGATATTTGATCAGGTAATGTGTTGAAATGGTAAATGTATTGCTGGCTCAATTGTGATAAAGGCGGTTTAGGGTTCATTGATAAATCGTTGTTATTATGAACGTATAAATTATATGTTTCTTCGAATAGTGTATGTTTAATAGTATGTTTATTGTTTGTAAGTTTCGGTGTGAGTTCGCTTAACGCGACATCTATTTGGTGAGATAATAAACCTTCTTCGATTTCTAAGGGTGTCATCATCATAGGTCTAACTTCTATTTTGAAATCTCGCTCGTAAGTCTTAATAATAGCCGGTAATGCTTGTGATACATAACTTTCTGTATAAGCGAGTTTAATAGAACGTCTATCTGAATGTTCTTGATGTATAAATAAATCTTTCGTTTCTTCTATTAAATTTAAAATTCTATTTGTTTGTGTAAGTAAGAGTTCGCCACTGTCCGTTAATTTTACATTTCTGCCTTCTCTTAAAAATAACGTCGTGTTTAATTCTTTTTCTAAATTTGCGATTTGTCTACTGACCGCAGATTGGGCAATCTCTAGCTCGAGCGCAGCCTCTGAAATATGCTCTCTTAAAGCAACTTCTCTAAAATAAATTAATTGTTTTATCTCCATATTCAACACCTCATTATTTATATTATCTAATTTTTAGATATATTTCATCTATTTTATATATTGTTAAGATAAGTCCTTGTAAAGTATGATATAGACTATCAATTATTGAAGATTCTGAAATTTATTGTTGAGGTGATGTCGTATGTCATTTAAGAAAGATAGAAGACAACTTGGCCTATATGATTCGATGGACGAGCATGATGCTTGCGGGATTGGCTTTTACGCCAATATGGACAACAAAAGGTCACATGAAATTGTACTAAAATCAATTGAAATGCTTTGTAGGTTAGATCATAGAGGTGGAGTTGGAGCTGACGGAATTACTGGTGATGGCGCTGGTATTATGACAGAAGTCCCTCACCTCTATTTTAAACAAAAATTAAAATTAAATTTACCTGAAGAAGAACATTACGCAGTAGGTATGTTTTTCACTGATGAAAAAATAGCTGGCAGTGAACATGAAAAGAAGTTTAATGCGTACTTTGAAGAAGAAGGATTAAAAGTTATTGGATACAGAGATGTTCCATTAGATACGTCAGTATTGGCAGAACATGTTGAAGCGACAATGCCTTGTATTCAACAAGTGTTTGTTGAAAATCATTCAAGTGAACACTTTGATCGTTCATTATTCATTGCGCGTAAACAAATTGAAAGATATGGCGATGAACAAGATTTAGATTTATACTTTGCAAGTTTATCTAGACGCACAATCGTATATAAAGGTTGGTTGCGTTCAGACCAAATTAAAGGTTTATATATTGATTTGTTAGATGAAGATTATGTTTCTAAATTTGGTTCTGTACATTCGAGATTTAGTACGAATACATTTCCAAGTTGGAAAAGAGCGCATCCTAATAGATTATTAATGCATAATGGTGAAATTAACACGATTAAAGGTAATGTTAACTGGATGCGTGCAAGACAAGACAGATTAATTGAAACAATCTTTGGTGATGTGAAAGATAAGATTGGAACAGTGCTAGATGAATCAGGAAGTGACTCATCAATCGTTGATAATGCACTAGAGTTCTTAAGTTTAAGCATTCCTCCAGAACAAGCAGCAATGTTATTGATTCCTGAACCATGGTTATATAACGAAACACAAGATCCTAAAATTAGAGCATTCTATGAATATTATAGTTATTTAATGGAACCTTGGGACGGTCCAACAATGATTAGTTTCTGTGATGGAGATAAACTTGGCGCATTAACAGACCGTAATGGTTTAAGACCTGGTCGTTACACAATTACAGATTCAAATGAAATTATATTTTCTTCAGAAGTAGGCGTTATTGACGTTGAAGAAGAACATGTTGTTTATAAAGGGCAACTCAACCCAGGTAAACTTTTATTAGTGGATTTTAAAGAGAATAAAGTTATCGAAAATGATGAATTAAAACAACGAATCGCAAGTGAATATCCTTATGATGAATGGGTAAGCCATAAAGCGTTAAACGTAAATGATACAGTGGCGACACCTTCACATGTTGAAGAAGAAAAATTATTCCAATTACAACGTCGATTCGGATATACAAAAGAAGAAATTAATAAATACATGTCAGAACTTGTGAGTGAGAAGAAAGATCCAATTGGTGCGATGGGCTTTGATACACCTGTTGCCGTGTTGAGTACGAGACCAGAATCATTATTTAATTACTTTAAACAACATTTTGCTCAAGTAACAAACCCACCTATTGACTCATATAGAGAGAAAATCGTTACAAGTGAATTGGTTTACTTAGGTAAAGAAGGTAACTTGCTACAACCACATCAAGATAACACGAGAAGAATTCAATTAAATCATCCAGTATTATCGAAAGCGCAACTTGAACAAATTCAAGATAGTGAATTTAACGTTGCGGTGATTCCGACGACTTACACAGGTTCACTTAAAGAAGCTCTAGATGACTTAGGGCAAACTGTTTCAAAAGCTGTTAAAAATGGTGCTGAGATTATTGTCTTAGAAGATGAGTCTGTTGAAGATTTAGAAGCGGTGTTTGCAATGCCGATATTATTAGCGGTTAGTCACATTCATCAACACTTGATTAGAACGGGTCAACGTTTAGATACAAGTATTGTGGCGTATTCTGGTGAGTGTCGTGAAGTACATCATTTAGCTACATTAATAGGATATGGTGCGAATGCTGTTGTACCATACTTAGCACATTATACGATTGAAGACTTAACTGCTGCGGGACGTCTTGAAGGTACAGTTGAACAGAATATTGATACGTTTAGTCAAACGTTATCAGCTGGTGTGATTAAAGTAATGGCTAAAATGGGTATTTCAACTGTTCAAAGTTATCAAGGTGCACAAATCTTTGAAGCAATTGGGTTAGGTAAAGATGTTATCGATCAATACTTTACAGGTACACCGTCTAAACTTTCTGGTATATCAATTGATACGATTGATAAAGAGAATAAAGCGAGACAATCTGAACAGATTAAATATTTAAATTCAGGTAGTACTTTCCAATGGCGTCAACAAGGTGAATATCATGCGTTCAACCCTAAAACAATTCATTTATTACAACATGCATGTAGAGATAATAATTTTGAAATGTTTAAAGAATATTCTGAAGCTGCAGATAGTGAACGTATGAGTCACTTAAGAAACTTACTTGATTTTAAATCAGATCGCGCAATTGATTTAAAAGATGTAGAATCTGCTGACCAAATTGTGAAACGCTTTAAGACAGGTGCAATGAGTTTCGGTTCTATTTCTCAAGAAGCGCATCAAACTTTAGCAGAAGCAATGAATAGAATTGGTGGACGTAGTAATAGCGGTGAAGGTGGAGAAAATCCAGAACGCTTTATTATTAAGCCGGATGGCACAAATTATATGAGTGCCATTAAGCAAGTCGCATCAGGTCGCTTTGGAGTAACGAGCGATTATTTACAACATGCTAAAGAAATTCAAATTAAAGTCGCACAAGGTGCTAAACCTGGTGAAGGTGGACAATTACCTGGTACAAAAGTTTATCCGTGGGTAGCTGAAGTACGTGGTTCAACACCAGGTGTAGGATTAATTTCACCACCACCTCACCATGATATATATTCTATTGAGGACTTAGCACAACTAATTCATGACTTGAAGAATGCAAATAGAAAAGCAGACATCAGTGTTAAGCTCGTTTCTAAATCTGGTGTAGGTACAATTGCAGCAGGTGTTGCAAAAGCTTTTGCCGATAAAATTGTCATCAGTGGATATGACGGTGGTACAGGTGCATCACCTAAGACGAGTATTCAACATGCTGGGTTACCATGGGAGATTGGTTTATCTGAAACACATCAGACACTTATGTTAAACGGTCTTCGTTCACGTGTAACGTTAGAAACTGACGGTAAATTAATGACTGGTCGTGATGTTGCGCTCGCTTGTGCGTTAGGTGCAGAAGAGTTTGCATTTGCGACAGCACCTTTAGTCGTGCTTGGCTGTATTATGATGAGAGTATGTCATAAAGATACATGCCCGGTTGGTATTGCGACTCAAAATGGTGACTTAAGAAAATTATATACAGGTAAAGCAGATCACATCGTAAACTTCATGTATTTTATTGCCGAGGAAATAAGAGAGATTCTAGCTTCATTAGGCTTAAAAACAATGGATGAACTTGTAGGTAGAACGGACTTGTTATCAGTATCAAACAGATATTACTCTCATCCTAAAGCGAGAGAACTTGATTTAGAGGCACTTTTATTTGTAAATGAAGGTGAAAGATACCGCTCTATGAATCAAAATCATCACCTTGATGTCGGTTTCGATTTAACGAAATTATATGAAGATGCAAAAGCATCAATCGATCATGGTGAAAAATTTGTTGGTAGTTATAACGTTCGAAATACTGAAAGAGATGTTGGTGTTATTACAGGTAGTTATATTACAGAAGTGCATGGTGAACCTGGTTTACCAGAAGATACAATAAGTGTTAAGACATTTAAACATGCTGGACAAAGTTATGGTGCATTCACGCCTAAAGGTATGACGTTACATCATACTGGTGACGCTAACGATTACTTTGGTAAAGGCTTATCCGGAGGTAAATTAATCTTAAACGCACCTAACGAAGATAGAGAAGACAATATCATTGTCGGTAACGTTTGTTTCTACGGTGCAACAAGTGGAACATCATATATTAACGGTAGAGCTGGTGAACGTTTCTGTGTAAGAAATAGTGGCGTTAACGTCGTTGTTGAAGGTGTCGGCGACCACGGATTAGAATACATGACTGGTGGACGTGTTGTCATTTTAGGTGATGTAGGACGTAACTTTGGTCAAGGTATGAGTGGTGGTGTATGTTACGCATTGCCAACAGATGTTGAAGCATTTAAAAAAGATAATGAACTTGACACTTTAGAGTTTGAAACATTAAAAGATCCAGATGAAATTGCGAATTTAAGACATATGTTAGAAGAACATGTTCGATATACAAATAGTAAAAAAGCACAAGCAGTGCTAGCGTCATTTGACACAATTGTAGACAAAGTGGTTAAAGTGATTCCGAAAGACTACAAACTTATGATGCAGAAGATTTCACTACACAAATTAGAAAACGAAGAAGATGCACTGTTAAATGCATTCTTTGATGATCGAAAATCTATTGGTGATGAAGAAGAACTGGCTTCGGTATATTAAGAAGGAGGGCATATTATGGGTGAATTTAAAGGTTTTATGAAGTATCCTAAGCAACAACTTGATGAGTTGCCGTTAAAAGATAGAATTAAAGGATATGACGCATTCCAACAACGTTTTACTAAAGAAGACGCAGCTACACAAGGTGCGCGTTGTATGGATTGCGGAACACCATTTTGTCAAACAGGCTCATCATTCGGTAGAGATACAATAGGTTGTCCAATAGGTAACTATATACCAGAGTGGAACGACTTAGTGTATCGCAAAGATTATGAAGAAGCATATGCAAGACTATCAGAAACAAATAACTTTCCTGAATTTACAGGTCGTGTATGTCCAGCACCATGTGAATCTTCATGTGTCTTAGCGATTAATAATGATTCAGTCGCAATCAAAGGGATAGAACGTACAATAATAGATGAAGCGTATGATATGGGACTTGTGAAACCTAAGTTTCCTGAGCATCGCTTAGAAGAAAAAGTTGCCATTATCGGTAGTGGTCCAGCAGGCTTAACAGCTGCAGAAGAATTAAATTTACTTGGCTATAATGTGACTGTATATGAGCGTAACCATCGTCCAGGTGGTTTGCTTATGTACGGCATCCCAAGTATGAAATTAGATAAAGAGGTTATCGAACGCCGTGTGAAACTAATGGAAGAAGCGGGTATCGTCTTTAAAACAGATGTTAATGTGGGGAAAGACATCACGAAAGAGGAACTAGATGAACAGTATGATGCAATTATTGTTTGTACAGGCTCACAAAAAGGACGAGACCTACCATTAGAAGGACGTATGAGCTTCGGTATACATTTTGCGATGGAATATTTAACAGAGCAAACACAATTACAAATGGGAGAAATTGACGAACCAACTATAACAGCAAAAGGTAAAAATGTGATTGTAATCGGTGCGGGTGATACAGGTGCTGACTGCGTAGCAACAGCATTAAGAGATGACTGTAAATCAGTCGTTCAATTTAATAAATATGTAAGACTAACAGATAAAATGGAACAAAATACAGCATGGCCATTACCAATGCCAATTTTCAAGTTAGACTATGCGCATAAAGAATATCGTGAAAAATTCGGCTTCGAACCAAGAGCATATGGTATTCAAACAATGCGTTACGATGTTGATGAAAATGGTAATATTCGCGGTCTTTATACGCAAGTGTTAGAAGAAACTGAAGACGGCATGGTGATTGTCGAAGGTACAGAACGTCATTGGCCAGCAGATTTAGTCCTATTATCAATTGGTTTTGAAGGTACAGAACATTTAGTACCACATTCATTCAACTTAAAGACAGAACGAAATAAAATCGTAGCAAATGAAAAAGACTTCAGAACAAATCAAGATAAAGTATTTGTAGCTGGAGATGCAAGAAAAGGTCAAAGTTTAGTCGTTTGGGCAATAAAAGAAGGTCGTGCAGTTGCAAAAGCTGTAGATGAATCCTTAAAGAAAAAAATTACAATTTAAATTTTGTGATTTTTGTTGACATCAGTAATGGCATGTTATAAGATAAATATTGTCTTATTTGGAGGAATACCCAAGTCCGGCTGAAGGGATCGGTCTTGAAAACCGACAGGGGCTTAACGGCTCGCGGGGGTTCGAATCCCTCTTCCTCCGCCATTATTTTTAAAATATCCAAGACTATATATATAAAGAACACTGTCCACTTTTGTGGGCAGTGTTTTTTGTTGTGAAAAAATATTGAGGTTGGATGTGGAATTGGGCGCGGAGTGGAGATTGAGTTGCAGGGTGGAATATTGCAGGTGGAAATATAGGGGATATCGATATAAGGGTTTTTGTTAGGGACAGAATTCCGAGAAGTGTCCGTAAGAGAGCGCCCTCCTAACTACCACAATTCGAAATAATGGAAGTTACACCGTTCTAACTACCAGAATCCAGAATAATGATAGTTAGCGCATTCTAATTACCAGAATTCGAAATAATGGAAGTTACTCGGACCAGACTCCAACCTAACTCGCGCATATGTCCAACCTCATATCGTCATGCGTTTATAACAATTTCTTTTGTTTTCACAAAAGGATAACAACTTTGCTATAATATAAGAATATTCTGATAAAAGGTCGTGTCTTAATGAAAGCAAAGGGATTAAATAGAGGAGATGTGGTGGGTGTTGTAGCATTAGCGAGTCCGCCAAACCAAAAGCATTTAAAGAACGGGTTGAAACTTTTAGAAGAGAAATATGGTATTCGGTTTAAACTAGCGAAAAATATAGACCGCGTTCATGGTCATTTAGCGGGAACGGATGATGAACGATTAGATAGTTTGCATGACATGTTAGAAGATGATGAAGTGAAAGGTATTATATGTGCTTGCGGTGGTTATGGTACACCAAGAATTGTAGAACGTATTGATTATAATCTTGTAAAAGCACATCCTAAAATTATATGGGGATATAGTGATATAACATGCTTACATAATGCTATTAGACAGCAAACGGGATTGGTAACGTTTCAAGGTCCTATGATCGCGTCTGATATAGGAGATACTTTTAATGAGATTTCTATTGGGAGCTTTGAGCAGTTATTTAATGGTGAAGCTGTGTATTATCCTACAGATCAATTAACGTTTAAATCGTTGGTTGGTGGTCACGTTGAAGGAGAAATTGTTGGTGGATGTTTATCTTTACTTGTTTCGAGTTTAGGAACACCATATGAAATCGACACTAAGGGCAAAATTTTATTTATAGAAGATATTGGTGAAGTGCCTTATAAGGTAGATGGATTTTTACAACAACTTAAATCTGCTGGCAAGTTAGATGATGCTTCTGGATTTATTTTCGGGCCATTCACAGATAGCGAGCCTAAAAATCCAAAGAAATCTTTAACGATGAAAGAAGTGTTAGATGATTTTATAACACCATTAAATAAACCAGCAGCATATGATTTGGATATTGGGCATTGCACGCCGCATTTTGCGATACCGTTTGGAACAGAAGCTACATTAGATGTGGACAATAAAATATTAAATATAGAGTCAGGTGTAATTATAGAATAAAGGGGAAGTTATATGTTTATAACAGATATAAAATACTATAGATATGAAACACCTTTGAAGAAACCTTTTAAAACAGCACTGAGAACAGTAGAGGTTATTGAAAGTATATATGTATTTATTGAAACGAATTATGAGGATGTTATAGGTGTTGGTGAAGCAGTACCTACATATGTTATTACCGGTGATACAAAAGGTGGTATAGAAGCTGCGATTGAAGAGGTCTTTAAGCCACTATTAATTAACCGACCATTAACGAAAGACTTACTAGATGAAATTCATCAAGTCGTAGTAGGTAATACAAGTGCTAAAGCTGCAATAGATATCGCACTTTATGACTTATTAGCACAAGAAGCAGAATTGCCTTTATATCAATATATCAATCATAACCCGGGAAATAAATCGTTAGAAACGTGTTATACCGTGAGTTTAAATGATGCTGACGAAATGGTAGAAGATGGTTTGCGATATGTAGAAGATGGCTTTAACCATTTGAAGATAAAAGTGGGTAAAGATGATGTCTCAACAGATTTAAATAGATTACAAGCATTACGATCTTCTTTACCAAGTGAGGTTATTTTAAGTGCGGATGCAAACCAAGCATGGGATGAAAAAGGTGCGCGTCATGCATTGAAACATTTTGATGAAGCAGATTTGAATATTGAGAGTATTGAACAACCTGTAGGGAGATATGAGTATAAGGTACTAGGTGCGCTATCTCAAGAATTCAAAATACCTTTAATGGTAGATGAAGGATTGTTTAGTATACATGATGCAGAGAGACTTGTAGAAGTTGGTGCGACAAATATATGGAATATTAAACTGATGAAGACTGGTGGTATTCATCAAGCTTTAAAAATACATGATATTGCTAAAAGTGAAGCGATACCTTGCATGGTTGGATGTATGATGGAAACACATGTGTCCGTTACGTCAGCTTTGCATTTTAGTTTGGCAGCAGAACAAGTGAATCGTGTTGATTTTGATGCGCCTTTAATGGTAGTTGAGCGACAAGTTGAAGGTGGTATTACTTATGAAGGTGCTAAAGTAACCGTTTCAGAAGGTACAGGGTTAGGAATAGATCGTGAATCTTTATATAAGAAGGTGAGCTCATGATTAAATATTGCAGAGTAAATGTTGGGACAATATGGAGAAGCTTTGATAAAGCTAGAGAAATTGATAGAGACGGTATCATGTATCCAGCAGATATTCAACGTTGGTTACTTGAACTTAATTTAGAACAGAAATTATCTTTTACGGAAGATAGTAGAATAGATACGCAAATTCTTTATGGCGAAAAAGTAGAAGTCGTAGAAGAACAAGATGGCTGGAGTTACGTTATCTGTTTAGAGCAACCTTCTAAACAGAATCCAAAAGGATATCCAGGATTTATTCCTACGAGTCAATTAGGTGAGATGAAGGCGTACGATACACATCCGCGCCTTCGTGTTAATGTACCTAAGACGACATTGTTTAATTTAGATTTTACTACGAAACAAATTCTGTCATTTAATACGATTTTACCTATTATTAAGAAAGATGAGCCTTTTATTGAAGTTGATACACCTGAAGGCAAGGGTCTTATTAGTGCGAATGATGTAGAATTCAGTGACGAATCTGGTGCATTCGAAATTGGCACAATGGCAGGTGTCATTGAAAATGCGAAGCGATTTTTAGACTTGCCTTATTTATGGGGAGGGATGTCTAGTTATGGTTATGATTGTTCAGGATTATGTTTCCAAATGTACAAAAGTCAAAACTTCCACATCCCCCGAGATGCTGATGAACAATATGAAGCAATGACGGATATTTCAATAGCATCACATGACTTTTTGCCAGGTGATTTACTGTTCTTCAGTAAACCAGAAGATAAAGGCTTTTTATCACATGTTGGCATATACATGGGAGAAGACATGATGATTCATGCGCCGCATACACCGAAAAGTATCGAAATCATTAAGTTATCAGGTAGTTATTATCAAAAGATATTAGCTAAAGCTGCACGATTATCAAATATCTAATATAGATTGAATAATATATGACCCAAATTGGTGAGAGAAATCAATCGCCTTTTTGGGTTTATTTGTGTTGGATAAGAAACAATAATAATATAGCTCGCCTTCATGTTGGATAATACCTACATCATTTACAACGTTGTCGTACTCACCTGTCTTAGAGTGGAAATTAAGTGTATCTTCGTAAAATGATCGATAGATTGAAACTTTATCGTTTAAATGTTGGTCATTCATGATGTTCATCATGTCTTGATGATGTTTATGCTCTGCAATAAAGCGTAGTATATGAATCATATCTTGAGAAGACGTTGTATTCTGTTTGCCTTCACTTATTGCTTCTGCATCCATCATATATCGATTTAACTGCGTTTGTTCACATTGCAATGTTTCCTGAATAAATAAGTTAATGTGTTGAAGTCCGAAATGATCGATTAATGTATTCGTTGCCGTATTGTCCGAAACAACGATCATTAAGTAGATTAAATCTTGAACGCTCAGTTGATCGATAGTCATATTTTTTAGAACGCCACTGCCGCCAACTTTATGATTGATTTGAACGAGTGCTTTTCTATCTTCTTGAGTCGTGCTTTCATAAATATAAATCATAATAGGCAATTTAATTAAACTTGCTGATTCAAATATTTTTTCGTGGTGATGGTTTGTGAAAATGATAGAATCTCCTTTTGCAAAATCGAGTGCAACGTTGTCATGATCGATATATTCATGTGTTAAAAAAGACATATGAAAAACCTCCTTTACACAATCATACTACATTATTTATATAATATTAATTGTAAGCCTTTACATACTTGTATATACAAGTTATAATTCAACTAAATAAAGTTAGGGGAGTGAGTTTAATGGCTGTGAATAGAGAAGATGTAAAGCAGATTATTGATGCTATTGGTGGGCAAGACAATGTAAATGCTGCAACCCACTGTGTGACACGGTTAAGACTTGTATTAAATGATGAAAGTAAAGTTAATAAAGATGCATTAGATCAAATAGATTTAGTGAAGGGGTCCTTCTCAGCAAACAACCAATTTCAAATTGTAATTGGACCGGGAACTGTTGATGAGGCTTATGAAATTTTCCAACAAGAAACAGGTGTTGAAGAAAGTTCGAAAGATGACGTGAAGAAAGCTTCTGAGCAGAAGATGAATCCATTTCAACGTTTAATTAAATTGTTGGGTGATGTATTCATTCCAATCTTACCTGCAATCGTAACAGCAGGTTTACTATTAGGTTTAAACAATGTATTAACAGCAGAAAATTTATTTGGCGCTAAGCCACTTGTTGAACAATATGCATGGCTTGCAGACTTTGCAAACATCATTAACGTTATCGCAAGTACCGCATTTATCTTCTTGCCAGCTTTAATTGGTTGGTCAGCTATGCGTGTATTTGGTGGTAGCCCAATTCTAGGTTTAGTATTAGGTCTAATCTTGTTACATCCGCAACTTGCTTCTCAGTATGATTTAGGTGGCGGTAAATCGAGTGAAATTCCTGTATGGCACATATTTGGTTTAGAAATTAAGCAATTAAACTATCAAGGTCAAGTATTACCGATATTATTCGCAACATGGATATTATCTATTATTGAGAAATTCTTAGCTAAACGTGTACATGATTCTATTAAAATGCTTGTAGTAGGTCCTGTAGCGTTATTAATTACTGGATTTTTAGCATTTATCGTTATTGGTCCATTGGCGTTAGAGTTAGGTACGTTAATTACAAATGGTATTAAAGCGATTTTCGAAACTGCTGGCTGGTTAGGTGGCGCAGTGTATGGATTATTCTATGCACCTCTTGTTATTACAGGATTACACCATATGTTCTTAGCGGTAGATTTCCAACTCATGGGAAGTCCTTTAGGCGGCACGTATTTATGGCCAATTGTGGCAATATCTAATATTTGTCAAGGTTCAGCAGCGTTCGGCGCTTGGGTAGTATACAAACAACGTAAAATGGTTAAAGAACAAGGTTTAGCGGCTACATCTGGTATTTCAGCATTCTTAGGTGTAACTGAGCCAGCAATGTTCGGTGTCAACTTACCATTGAAATATCCGTTCTTTGCAGCAATTATTTCGTCTAGTTTACTAGGTGCGTTTATTGGTGCTAATAAAGTGTTAGGTAGCGTAGGTGTAGGCGGTGTACCTGCAATTATCTCTATTCAAAGAGAATATTGGGGTGTGTTCGGTATTGCGACATTGATTGCGGTAGTATTACCAGCTATACTAACGATTGTGCTTTCAAACTTTGCTAATGAAAAAGCTAAAGAAATGGTTCAAGAATAATATATATAAATAAAGGAGTATACCTATATGGCAGTTTCAGATTGGAAGAAGTCCGTTGTTTATCAAATTTATCCAAAGTCATTCAATGATACGACTGGAAATGGACAAGGTGACATACCAGGTATTATAGAAAAATTACCTTATTTACAAACGTTAGGTGTAGATTACATTTGGTTAACACCAATTTATCAATCACCAATGAACGATAATGGATACGATATTAGTGATTATTATCAAATTAATCCTGATTTTGGTACAAAGGAAGATGTCAAAACATTACTAGATGAAGCGCACAGTTTAGGTATTAAAGTGATGCTCGATATTGTGATCAATCACACTTCGACATCTCATAACTGGTTTGTAGAATCTCGCAAGTCTAAAGATAATCCGTATCGTGATTATTATATTTGGAAAGAAGGCACTAAAGAAGAGCCCCCAACTAACTGGGAGTCTAAGTTTGGTGGTAATGCTTGGACTTATGATGAACAAACCGAAAGTTATTATTTAAGATTATTTGATGTTTCTCAAGCTGATTTAAATTGGGAGAATGACAATTTAAAGGCTGAAATATATGAAATGATTAATTATTGGATTGATTTTGGCGTAGATGGTTTCAGATTTGATGTCATTAACTTAATTTCCAAAGGTGCTTTCGAAAATTCAACAGCAATCGGTAAAGAATTTTATACAGATGGACCAAAAGTCCATGAGTATTTACAAGAACTGAATAAACAAACATTTGGCAATAAAGACATTATGACGGTTGGAGAAATGTCATCAACAACGATTGATAATTGTATTAAATATACAAATCCAGAACGTAATGAGTTAAGTAGTGTGTTTAATTTTCATCATTTAAAAGTAGATTATAAAGATGGTGAAAAGTGGTCAGATATGAAATTTGATTTTCTTGTACTGAAACGTATCTTAATGGATTGGCAAGTGAATATCGCAAAAGGTAACGGATGGAATGCTATTTTCTGGTGTAACCATGATCAACCTAGAGTCGTAACGAGATTCGGTAAAGACGATACAGAAGCGGAAAGAGTTAAATCTGCTAAGATGCTTGCGATATCATTACACATGCTTCAAGGTACGCCGTATATTTATCAAGGTGAAGAAATTGGCATGACAGATCCAGGTTTCACGGATATTGATCAATATAAAGATGTCGAATCGCTTAATGCATACAAATTATTAAAAGAACGCGGTATGGATGAACAAATGATTATGAAAGTAATAGGTCAGAAATCTAGAGATAATTCTAGAACGCCTATTCAATGGAATGCGCATGCTGAGGCAGGCTTTACAACTGGAGAACCATGGATTGGTATCCCGGAAAATTATAAGCATATTAATGTTGAAGCGGCATTGGAAGATAAAGATTCTATTTTCTATACTTATCAAAAGTTAATACAATTACGTCATGAACACGATGTGATAACGTATGGAGAAGTTGAACCACTTCATATGGAGCATCCAGAGTTGTTCGTTTACAAGAGACATTTAAATAATGAAACTTGGTTAGTTGTTGCAAACTACTCTGATCAAATCGTTGATATCCCAGAAGATATCGATTTAGAGGGTGAAATCATGATTGCAAATAATGATTTAAATGGTAATGCTTTGCAACCATTCGATGCTTTTGTCGTAAAAGTAAGTGGTGACTAATTGATGTTGAAGGTATAGAGGTGAACGCATGAACAAGTATATGAAAATCTACCAATCTATTTGTGAAAAAATTTTAAATGGTGAATATGCTCATTTACAGCAACTACCTTCAGAAAATGAATTAACAAAGATATATTCAACTTCTAGAGAGACTGTAAGGAAAGCTTTAAATTTATTGCAAGAAAAAGGTTATATTCAAAAGTTAAGAGGCAAAGGGTCTGTCGTTATTTATGAAGATGTTATTCAATTTCCAATATCGGAAATGGTGAGTTTTCAAGAAATTAATAAACGTTTAGGACTTGATTATGAAACTAAAGTTGAATTACTTGAGGTTATAGATGCTAAAGACGTTCCTGTCGTTCAACATGCCCTTGAACTACGAGATCAAGATAAGTTGTGGCATGTCATTAGAACGAGAACGAAAGATGACGCTGTGCATATTATGGATGAGGATTACTTTATATGTCAGGTTATTCCTCAACTCACCAAAGAACTCGCGGCTGAATCCATCTATAAATTTATTGAACAAGAAATGAATGTAGAAATCAGTTACTCGAACAAGTCTATTACATTTGAAGAGATGACGGAGAATGAAATATTATACTTTGGGAAGTTGAATCCGCCTTATACAGCAACAGTTAGAGGTACTGTGTATCTTAATAATGCAGAAAAATTTCAATATAATATTTCAAGACACATCGCGACGGAATTCAAGTTTGTAGATTTTTCTCGCAGAGTGATTCATAAAACACTTTGATTGAAGTAGTTTTTTCTTGCCAAATCGTAACATTTTGTTGTAGTATATATATTGCCGTGCTAAGTGGGGAGGTAGCGGTTCCCTGTACTTGAAATCCGCTTATGCAAGACTGAATTCCTTTGCCGCGGACATATTATTGTGAGGTCTGCCCTCAGCACGTGGTGTCTGAAGACGTCGGTCCTATGCAATACAAACCCATGAATCATGTCAGGTCCGGAAGGAAGCAGCATTAAGTGGATCATTGTATGTGCCGTAGGGTAGCCGAAGTTTAGCTAACGACTGAGGTAACGCTTGTGATGTTTGTTCAAAGCAAAGGTGCACGGTTTTAAATTTTATAAACTTATCAAATTATATATAAATTCAAAAGGGTGACCGCGGTCACCCTTTTTCTAATATCAGGGGGATATTTTATACATGACGCAATTACTAATTGGAACGATTATAGAATCGGAATATGAATTAGCTAAAGAAGTCGTTAAAGCAGCATTCGAAAATGAACGTTATTCTGATGGAACAGAACACGAATTAATCGGTAAAATACGAAAATCAATGAATTATAATGCAGAACTTGAAGTTGTAGCGAAGACAGAATCAGGCAAAGTTCTGGGGCATGCCATGATGTCAGAAGTGACCGTTAGTTCTGATGAAGAAGCGCATACAGTATTAGCGCTTGCGCCAGTTTCGGTTTTGCCAGAGTATCAAAATAAAGGAATAGGGAAAGCTTTAATAGAAGCTTTAGAATATAGAGCTTATGAAAATGGCTATGTCGGTGTAGTCGTACTAGGTCATGCAGCTTATTATCATAAATTAGGTTATCATGCAGCTTCAGAGTTTAATATATACTCACCATTTGAAGTGCAAGATGAGAATTTCATGTTTAAATATTTATGGGATCATCCAACAAAAGAAATTAAAGGCACTGTTCACTACCCAGAAGCTTTTGATAATTAATAATAGGGTGTACCTATTGATTCATGATATAATATAGCCAATATCTTATTAAATTTTGGAGGTGCCACTTTGAACTACCAGGCTTTGTATCGAATGTATAGACCACAATCATTTGCAGATGTTGTCGGTCAAAAACATGTCACAAAAACATTAAGAAACGCCATCCAAAAAGAAAAGCAATCACATGCTTACTTGTTTAATGGCCCACGTGGAACTGGTAAGACAAGTATTGCTAAAATCTTCGCTAAAGCAATTAACTGTACAGAGAATACGAATGGGGAACCTTGTAATGAATGCGCGATTTGTAAAGGCATTACACAAGGAACAAATTCAGATGTCATTGAAATTGATGCTGCCAGTAATAACGGTGTAGATGAAATACGTAATATTAGAGATAAAGTAAAATATGCACCAAGTGAATCTAAATTTAAAGTCTATATTATAGATGAAGTGCATATGCTGACAACAGGTGCTTTCAATGCACTTTTAAAGACACTTGAAGAACCACCAAGTCATGCTATTTTTATACTCGCAACTACTGAACCTCACAAGATACCACCTACTATTATATCTAGATGTCAGAGATTTGATTTTAAAGCCATCCATTCTGGTGAAATAGAAAGTAGACTCGCGTTTGTCGCAGATGAGCAGAACATTACCTACGAAGAAGAAGCTTTGGCATTTATTGCTCAAGTTTCAGAAGGTGGTATGCGAGATGCATTAAGTATCATGGACCAAGCAATCGCTTTTGGAGATGGGCACTTATCACTCGAACATGCTTTGAATGTAACGGGTAGTGTCGATAAAGCGGCTTTAAATGCTTTGTTTAATGACATGGTGGCTAAAGATATTAAACAAGCTTTTACTAGGTATCATGAATTTATATCTGCTGGTAAAGAAGTGAATAGACTTGTAAATGATATGATTTATTTCATAAGAGATTCAATTGTCGCTAAGACTACTGAACAAGTTGAAGACGACCACGCACTGAATCAAGTAGACTTAAATACAATGTACAAAATGATTGATTGTATTAATGACACATTAGTTTCAATGAGATTTGCAATTAACCAAAATGTTCATATAGAAATACTAATCGTTAAGTTAACAGAATTAATTGATCAGAATAATAGTGGACAAACAGCATCTGTCAGTTCAAACCAAAACGCTGGCTCTAGTGAAGTGATGGATAAAATTCAACAACTTGAAGCGACGATTCAGCAGCTAGCTCAAAACGGTGTAAGTCAAAAGGCTAAACCAGTTGAAAATAAACAAAATATCTCTCGTAAACAATCTAAGCATGTCTTCTCTATTCGACAAATCGAACGTGTGCTTGACCATGCTAACCGTGATGACTTGAATTTACTTAAGGAAAAATGGCAAGCAGTAATTGAATCGGTTAAAGAGAAAGAACAAAGAGCGCTAGTCAGTCTGCTCTTAAACTCGGAACCTGTTGCAGCAAGTGAAGATCATGTGCTCGTGAAATTTGACGAGGATATTCATTGTGAAATCGTGAATAAGAATGATGAAAAAAGAAATCATATCGAAGCGATTGTATGCGAGATTGTGAACAAGAATGTAAAAGTTGTTGGCGTACCAAATTCACAATGGTTACAAGTTCGTCAACAGTATATTCAATCTAAAAAAGCGAATACGGCTCAAGGTGAAGTTGAGCAAGAAGAAAAGCCAGAAGAAGCGGATGTTGTAAAGAAAGCTCAAGAGTTGTTTGGTGAAGATACCGTACATGTTACGGATGAGTAATACATGACATCGCCTCTAAAGGCATGTATAATAAATATGACAAAAATTAATAATCTTAAATGTATAAATTAGAAATTAGGAGGACGAAATTATGCGCGGTGGCGGAAATATGCAACAAATGATGAAACAAATGCAAAAAATGCAAAAGAAAATGGCTGAGGAACAAGAAAAACTAAAAGAAGAAAGAATCGAAGGAACAGCTGGTGGCGGAATGGTTACAGTTGTTGTATCTGGTCATAAAGAAGTATTAGACGTTATCATTAAAGAAGATGTAGTAGACCCTGAAGATATTGAAATGCTACAAGATTTAGTATTAGCAGCAACAAATGACGCTTTATCTAAAGCAGATGATGTAACAGCAGATCGTTTAGGTAAACATACAAAAGGTCTAAACATTCCTGGAATGATGTAATGATGTTCTACCCAGAACCAATATCTAAACTCATCGATAGCTTTATGAAATTGCCGGGAATAGGTCCGAAGACTGCACAACGTTTAGCTTTCCACGTATTAGATATGAAGGAAGACGACGTTGTACTTTTTGCCAAATCTCTTGTAGATGTTAAGAGAGAACTGACTTATTGTGAAACTTGCGGACACATTACGGATGTTTCGCCTTGTCATATATGCCAAGATAAACAAAGAGACCGTTCAGTTGTGTGTGTTGTTCAAGATTCTAAAGATGTCATAGCTATGGAAAAAATGCGTGAATATAAAGGGTTATACCATGTATTACATGGAGCGATATCTCCAATGGAAGGTATTGGACCTGAAGATATTAATATTCCTTCATTATTAGAACGATTGAAGAATGATGAAATCGAAGAAATTATATTAGCGACTAATCCTAATATAGAAGGTGAATCAACAGCAATGTATATATCTAGACTAGTTAAACCGATTGGTATTAAGACAACTAGACTAGCACATGGTCTACCAGTAGGTGGGGATTTAGAATACGCTGATGAAGTAACACTTTCGAAAGCTATAACTGGAAGAACAGAAATTTAATAATTATAATTGAGGCTGGGACAATGAAGAATGTCTCAGCCTCGCTTTCATTCAACTAATAATATAGAAAGAAGTGTAACTATGATAAAAGACACAGCATTAATATTAGAAGGTGGCGGAATGAGAAGTATGTACACAGCAGGTGTGCTAGATTTCTTCATTAAGAAAGATTTGTATTTTAAATACAATATTGGCGTTTCTGCCGGCGCATCTATGGCTGCAAGTTATATATCTCGACAATTTAGACGCAATCATCGTGTCACAACTAAATACATTAAAGATAAGCGCTATATTTCGCTATCAAATTATGTAAAAAATAAAGAGATATTTGGTATGGACTTTGTGTATCATTATATACCAACTTACTTGGAACCTTTTGACTTTGAAAAGTTTGATCAAGCAGAGGAAGAGTTTGTTGTTGTAACGACAGACTGTGACACAGGAGAAGCGGTTTATTTCAATAAGAAAGAAACAGAAGGTTCTATATTGACTGCTCTAGAGGCAACAAGTTCTTTACCAATGATGGCCAACCCAGTTCAATATAAAGGTCATACTTTATTAGATGGTGGTATCGTCAATCCTATTCCAATTGATAAAGCAATTGAAGAAGGCTATAAGAAAAATGTTTTGATTTTGACAAGACCGAAAGGCTATCGCAAAAAACAAAGTAAATTTTCAAAAGTATTCAGATTGAAAGCATATCCTAAAATAAATCACCTAATGGCAATTAGATATAAACATTATAATCAGACTTTAGAATGGATAGAAGCGGAAGAAGAGAAAGGTAATTTGTTTGTTATCAGACCTTCTGATTCATTATCTGTTGATAGAATCGAGAAAAACCCTAGAAAATTAGATGCTTTATACAAACAAGGATATAAAGATGCTGAAAAAATATACGATAAATTAAAAGAATATGTTGAGAATTAAGCTTATTTGAGAGTA
Organism: Mammaliicoccus sp. B-M6; assembly: GCF_022386965.1. Classification (NCBI taxonomy): domain Bacteria; kingdom Bacillati; phylum Bacillota; class Bacilli; order Caryophanales; family Staphylococcaceae; genus Mammaliicoccus; species Mammaliicoccus sp. B-M6. Next base: position 232 of record NZ_JAJNHJ010000002.1, on the reverse strand, counting down.
TTGAGTGTTTTGGTGTAATTTTTATGCTTGAGTAAAGGGTATTTAGCGTGTATAGTTATATCTTGTGAGCGAGAGATAAATAAAACATCAAAACACTTTGAAAATTAATTTTAAAAAGTTGTTGACTTCGAATTAAGAAGTGTGTATAATAGTTTCTTGTGAGACAAAATGAACATTGAAAACTGAATGACAATATGTCAACGTTAATTCCAATAATTGAGTACTGAAAGTA